>JAUXPP010000013.1 GCA_030683705.1 Polaromonas sp.
CCGGCCACCGGCGTTGACTGGGTGCGCCTGGTGCATGGCGAACAGGGCTTGCGACTGCACCGACCGGTGCCACCCGAGGGCGAGGTGATCGGGCGCACGCGGGTGAGCAACATCATCGACATAGGGCCGGGCAAGGGCGCGGTGATCTACACCGAGCGCACGGTGCTGGATGCCGCCAGCGGCGAGTTGCTGGCGACGCTGACCTCGACCACCTTCTGCCGCGCCGACGGCGGCTTTGGCGGCCCGACCGGCCCGGTCAAAACCGTGCATGAACTTCCCACGCGCGCGGCTGACCACAGTGTCGATTTCGCCACCCAGCCGCGCGCCGCGCTGATCTACCGGCTCTCGGGCGACTACAACCCGCTGCATGCCGAACCCGCGGTGGCAAGCGCCGCCGGCTTCAAGCGGCCCATCCTGCACGGCCTGGCCACCTACGGTATCGCGGGCTGGGCCGTCGTCAAGCAGGTGTGCGGCGGCGACCCGGCCGCCATGCAATCGCTTGACGTGCGCTTCTCGTCACCGGTTTATCCCGGCGAGACGATACGCACCGAGCTTTGGGTCGACGGCAAGGTCGTGTCGTTTCGCGCCCGCGCCGTCGAACGCGACATCCTCGTGCTGAACAACGGACGCGCCGAGCTGCGCTGACCGTCCATTGCCTTTCATTTTCATTTTCTATTTTTTCAAGGAGCCTCAAGATGAACTACGCTGACTTTCAATTCCTCAAGTTCGACAACAAACCCAATGGCGTGCTGCTGATCACCATCAACCGCCCCGAGGTGATGAACGCCACCAATGCCCGCCTGCATTGGGAACTGACCAAGGTCTGGGGCGTCGTCAATGACGATCCAAAAACCAAGGTGGCGGTCATCACCGGTGCCGGCGACCAGGCCTTCTCGGCTGGTGGCGACCTGGATTGGGTAGGCAACATGGTCGGCAACCCCAAGGAAATCGCCAACACCATGACCGAGGCTGCGGACGTGGTCTACAACATGATGGCCTGCGACAAGCCCATCATCTCGGCCATCAATGGCGTGGCCGTGGGTGCCGGTCTGGCGGTGGCCTTCCTGGCCGACATCAGCATCATGGCCGAAGAGGCCAAGGTGACGGACGGTCACGTCAAGATCGGTGTCGCCGCCGGCGACCACGCCGCGATCCTGTGGCCGCTGCTGTGCGGCATGGCCAAGGCCAAGTACTACCTGCTGACAGCCGATTTCGTAACCGGCAAGGAAGCCGAGCGCATCGGCCTGGTCAGCCTGTGCGTGCCGCGCGCCGAGCTGATGGACAAGGCGATGGCCGTGGCCAACAAGCTGGCCAATGGCAGCCAGCAGGCGAACCGGTTCACCAATCGCTCCCTGAACGGCTGGATGAACCTGGCGCGCCCGATTTTCGAGAGTTCACTGGCTATGGAGATGCTGTGCTTCCTG
>JAUXPP010000020.1 GCA_030683705.1 Polaromonas sp.
CATCCACCAGCGTCAGGATGGAATCGAGCAGGTATTGCTCGGCGATTTCCTCGTCCATGAAAAAAGTCTGCGCGACCGGGCCCGGGTCGGCCAGCCCGGTGGTTTCTATCACCACGCGATCGAAGTCGAGCAGACCCTTGCGTTTGTTGGCGGCCAGCAGTTGCAGCGTCTCGCGCAGGTCTTCGCGGATCGAGCAGCAGATGCAGCCGTTGTTCATCTGGATGATGTTTTCCTCGGTATCGTTGACCAGGATCTCGTTGTCGATGTTTTCCTCGCCGAACTCGTTTTCAATCACGGCGATTTTCTGGCCGTGGGCCTCGGTCAGGATGCGCTTGAGCAGCGTGGTTTTGCCGGAGCCCAGAAAGCCGGTCAGGATGGTCACAGGAATCAAGCTCATGAAGTCTGCCTCAGGAATAACGGGATGAAAGGATGCAGCGGGCAAGTGGCCGGAGCCGGGAGTTTAGCGGTCGGGCCATGGCCCTGATGCCAGGACATGTTTAGCTGGGGCCGCTCTTTTCACTTTACAGGGCGTGTCAAGCCCCACAGCGCCCCACAGCAACGAAGTGCTCCTGTTTTGATAGCAAAATACGCTCATCCGATATGGGCTGGAGGCCTTTTTGGCTTGAAAAATCACTTCCTGAGCAGCACCAGGCCCTTGAGGTACTCGCCTTCCGGGAAATTCACCGTCATCGGGTGGTCGGGCGCGCCGCCCAGCCGTTCGGTGATGAAGGCATCCACCCCGGCGTCGATACCGGCCGAAGCGACGATCTTGTGGAACAGGTCGGCGCTGATACCGCCCGAGCAGGAATAGGTGAACAGCACCCCGCCCGGCGCCAGGATGGACAGCGCGATACGGTTGATGTCCTTGTAAGCGCGCGCGGCGCGCTCGGCATGCGCCACCGTCGGCGCAAACTTGGGCGGGTCCAGCACGATGGCGTCGAAGCTGCGGCCTTCCTTGTGGAACTGGCGCAGCGAGGCATTCACGTCGGCATCCAGCATGGTGGTGCGGCCCGCGTCAAAGCCGTTGAGCGCCACATTGGCCCTGGCGCGCTCGATGGCGGGCCCGGAGGAATCGATGGAGGTCACATGCGCCGCCCCACCGGCCAGCGCCGCCACCGTGAAACCGCCGGTGTAGCAATAACAGTTGAGCACGTTCTGAAACTGCAG
>JAUXPP010000032.1 GCA_030683705.1 Polaromonas sp.
CACCACCACCGCGCCGGCCAGCGCCAGCGCAAATTCGACAAACAGCCGCCCGGTGCGCCCGGGGGTAAAAGCCAGCGGCGCATACACCGCCACCAGCGTCGCAGTCATGGTGATCACCGCAAAGCCGATCTCGCGCGCGCCCTTGATCGCCGCCGAAAACGGGTCCAGCCCCTCTTCGATGTGGCGGAAGATGTTCTCCAGCATCACGATGGCGTCGTCCACCACCAGTCCGATCGCCAGCACCAGCGCCAGCAGGGTCAGCGTGTTGATGGTGAAGCCCGCCAGCGCCATCAGCGCGAAGGTACCGACCAGGCTGACCGGAATGGTGATGATCGGGATGATGGACGCGCGGAAGGTGCGCAGGAACACAAAAATCACCAGTGCCACCAGCCCCACTGCCTCGGCGATGGTGGTGTAGACGTTCTTGACGGAACGGTCGATGAACACCGAGTTGTCGTTGGCGATGTCGACGTTGACCTCGGGCGGCAAATCAGCCTTGAGCTGGGGGATCATGTCGCGCACCCCCCTGGACAGGTCCAGCGGGTTGGCGGTCGCCTGCCGGATCACACCGGCGCCGATGGCAGAACGGCCATTGAGCCGGACACCGCTGCGCTCATCGGCAGCGCCCTCCTCGATGCGGGCCACATCACGCACCTTGACCGGGAAACCGTTGACGGTCCTGATCACCACCTCGCCGAACTGCTCGGGCCGCACCAAGCCGGTTTCCGAGGTGACGCTGAACTCGCGTTGCTGAGACTCGATGCGTCCCGCCGGCACTTCCAGGTTGCTGCGGCGTATGGCGTCTTCCACGTCCTGGGTGGTCAGGCGGTAAGCCGCCATCTTTCCGGTATCCAGCCAGACGCGCATGGCGTACTTGCGCTCACCGAAAATGCGCACATCCGCCACGCCGGTGACGGTCTGCAGGCGCGGCTTGACGATGCGGTTGACCAAGTCGTTGATCTGCAGCCGGGTCAGGCTGTCGCTGGTAAAGGCCAGCCAGATCACCGGGAAGGCATCGGCCTCGACCTTGGCAATCACCGGCTCTTCGATCGCCTGCGGCAAGCGGTTGCGAACGCGCGAGGTCCGGTCGCGCACTTCGGCGGCAGCCGCATCGGCGTCCTTTTCAAGCCTGAAGCGCACCGAGATCTGGCTCTGGTCGGCCCGGCTGATCGAGGTCAGCACGTCCACCGCGTCGATACCGGCAATCGAGTCCTCCAGCGGTTTGGTCACCTGGGACTCGATCACCTCGGCCGATGCGCCGGGGTAACGCACACTCACGGTCACCACAGGTTCGTCGATTTTCGGGTATTCGCGCACCGTCAGGCGCTGGAAGCTGACAGCGCCTATCAGCACAATCAGCAGGGACAGCACGGTGGCAAACACCGGGCGGCGAATCGAGACTTCAGCCAACTGCATCAGGATCTCTCCAGTGGACGCGCCACATCAGGCTCAGGCCGGGTTGCGCGTGACGGGCCGCTGCGGGCCAGTCGACGGCGACGGCGACGGCGCCGGCACGGCACGGATGTCGCGCATGGCGACCAGGCAGGGATTGGCGCCGGCGGCGGCCTGGGACGCCTGGGCCTCGACCGGCGCCGCCGGCCTGGCCGGCGCGGCTGCAGCCGCCGGGGGAGCGCCATCGGCCGGGCGGCTGCTGGCAGGCGGGTTCAGGACCACCACGCTGACCTTCATGCCATCACGCTGGACCCGCTGCTGGCCGGCGCGGATCACGGTGTCGCCGGCCTGCAGGCCGCCGGTGATTTCCACCGTGCCGGGCCGGCGAATGCCGACCTGGACCGGAACCCGCTGGGTGGTCCAGGTCTGCGCATCCGCGCCCGCTATCAGCTTGATGACAAACTGGCTGTCGCCCTGCGGCAGCAAGGCTTCCTCGGGAATGACGGTGGCATTGTCACGCTGGCCAAACACCGTGTTGACGCGCGCAAACATGCCGGGTCGCAGCCGCAACTGGCGGTTGTCGATACACGCGCGCACCGCGACCGACCGGCCGTTGGCATCGATCAGCGGGTCGATGGCTTGCACCACGGCGGTGTATTTCTGGCCAGGCAGGGCATCCACCTCGACCCGCGCGACCTGGCCGCGCTGCACCTTGCTCTGGAAGCGCTCCGGCAGGCGGAAATCGACAAACAGCGCGTCGATGTCCTCGATATTGACGATGTCGGCGCCGTCCTTGAGGTAATCGCCGACGTTGACCATGCGGATGCCGACGATGCCGTCGAAGGGCGCGACAATTTTCAGGCGCGAGGCCGTGGCCCTGGCCAGCGACAGTTTCGCCTGTGCGACCTGCAGGTTGGCGGCGCTTTCGTCGAGGGAGCGCTGGCTGACAAAATTCTGCGCCACCAGTTCCTGGTTGCGTTTCTGGTTGGCCTGGGCAATCGACAGCTCGGCCTGGCCTTGCTGGACCTGCGCCATCGGCAACTGGTCGTCGAACTGCACCAGCACCTGGCCCTTGCGCACGCGCTGGCCGTCGGTGAAATTGAGCTGGGTGATGCGTCCGCTGACCTCGGGACGCAAGACCACGCTGCGGCGGGAGCGCAGGCTGCCCACGGCCTGCGCGTCATCGACAAGGCTGGCGACCTCGACCTTCGCGGCCTCCACCGTCACCGGCTTGCCGGCGGAACCGGCGGCAGCGCCCGCGGGTGGCTGGCCGGCCCCGCCCGGCGCAGCGTTCGCAGCCCGGGGCTTCTGGTACCACCAGGCGGCGCCCGAGGCCAGCGCGATGCCGGCCACTGCAAGCACTGCGTAAATTGCTTTAGATGCCATGGGAAAGAAACTTGTAATGGGAAAGATACAAACTTCCAATGTAGCAGGAGCCTGTACCCCACGCATGTTCCGGGCCATCTCCACAGGGGCTTGCCGACCAGCTTTACACGGCGTTTACCGTGACGGCGCCGCCTCGTCGGGCGCGCGCCCGGGATACGCCGTGCCGGGTCGCCCCGCAGCGGACCATGCTGCTGTCAGCGCCGGCCGAGCGCGAGCTCAACCCCCTTGTTGGCCAGCACGTCGGCGCGTTCGTTGCCGGGGTCGCCATCGTGGCCGCGCACCCAGATCCACTCGATCTTGTGGCCGCTGCCGGTCACCAGCGCATCGAGCTTTTGCCAGAGGTCGACATTCTTGACCGGCTCCTTGGCAGCGGTGCGCCAGCCGCGCGCTTTCCAGCCCTTGATCCATTCGGTCATGCCCTTGAGCACATACTGGCTGTCGACGTGCAGGGTCACGCGGCAGGGCCGCTTGAGCGCCGACAGGGCCTCGATCACCGCCATCATTTCCATGCGGTTGTTGGTGGTGGCGAGTTCGCCGCCGAACAGCTCCTTGACCTTGCCGTCGGCCGTCATCAGCGCGCCCCAGCCGCCGGGCCCGGGGTTGCCCTTGCAGGCGCCGTCGGTGTAGATCACCACATGTTGTGCCGTGGTCGGAGAAGTCTCAGTCATGTATCGGAATCCAGGTGGTGGGGGACATCGTGTGAAAGGGAAAAGGCGCCGGGACGCCGGACCTGGTTGGCAATCGCCACCGGCGCACTGGCCGTGGCCTTCTGCGCCTTCCAGGCCGGCTCGAGCAGGCGCATGCCGCGCACCCGCTTGACGGCGACCAGGAAATACAGGGCGCCGAAGATGGGCCAGGAGCGCTCGCCGACCTTGTCCATCCAGGCAAACCGATCCAGCGAGGCGCGGCTGCTGACGGCCGGTCGGTAGCAGCCGAACTGGCCGGACTCGACCTCGAAGCTCAGCAGGCGCAGCCAGTCGCGCAAGCGCCAGTAACCGATGAATTCGCCGGCTTCCGGCAAGAACAGTTCACCGTAGCCGAGGCGCCGGTAAAAATGCGCGCGGCGCTGGCGCAGGCCCCACAGGCTGGCCGGGTTCAGGCCACTGATGACCACGCGGCCTTCGGGCACCAGCACACGTTCGACTTCACGCAATGTGGCATGGGGGTCGCTGCTGAGCTCCAGCGTGTGCGGCAGCAGCACCAGGTCGAGGCTGTTTTCCGGAAACGGCAGGGCCGCCGGGTCCGTGAGCAAAGCCACACGGGGGGACCTTGCGCCGCCAGCGGCAGTCGCATCCGCGCGCTCGCCGGAGGGCCCAGCAGCGGCGACGGAGGTGTCCTCGGCGCCTTGCAGGGCCAGCCATTTGTGCGGCATGCGGTTGCTGTGCAAGGCGTCGAGCTCGGGCAGGCCGAGCTGCAGCGCGTGGTAGCCGAACATGTCCGCCACCGCCTGATCGAATCGCTCACGCTCCCACGCCAGCAAATACTCGCCGGGAGGGGTCCTGAACCAGTCGGTGAAACCTATAATTTGTGAGCCCATCAAGAACGCCGCATGAACCTCATTCCCATCCCCGCGTTTAGCGACAACTACCTCTGGCTGCTGCACGACGGACAGCGCGCGCTGATCGTGGACCCCGGGGATGCCGCCCCGGTGTTACGCGTACTGCAGGAGAACGGGCTGCAATTGGGGTCGATTCTAGTCACGCACCACCACCCCGACCACACCGGCGGCGTGGCCGAGCTGCACGCGGCCACCGGTGCGCCGGTCCATGGCCCGGCCCGCGAAGCCATTCCCGAGCCCTTCCAGCGGCTGCAGGATGGCGACACCGTGCAGACGCTGGGCCTGGATTTTCAGACCATCGACGTGCCCGGCCACACCGCCGGACACATTGCTTTTTACACGCCGGAGATGGATGGCAGGCCGCTGCTGTTCTGTGGCGACACGCTGTTTTCCGGCGGCTGCGGACGCCTGTTCGAAGGCACGCCTGCCCAGATGCTGGCCTCGCTGGACCGGCTGGCCGCGCTGCCCGGCAACACCCGGGTCTGCTGCACCCACGAATACACCCTCGGTAACCTGCGCTTTGCGCTGGCCGTGGAGCCTGACAATGAGGAACTAATTGGTTACCATGCACGCTGTGCTGCCCTGAGGGACCAGGGCAGGCCGACCTTGCCCACCTCACTGGCCCAGGAGTTGCTGATCAATCCCTTCTTGCGTACCCGACAAGCCACTGTCATGGAGGCCGCCAGGCGTTTCGACCCGGCCGCCCATGACGACAACACCGTATTTGCCGCCATCAGGCAGTGGAAGAACCAATTCAAATGACCGACCTGCAGCGACCGTCCCCTCTCCCCACCTTCCCCTCCAGCGGCGCGCCGCTTCGCCCCCTCTCCCCCTTCAAAACCCTGCTCCTCGGCATCGCCGTGGCCGTGCTGGCCGGTTGCGCCAGCACCAGCCCGCCCGGCATGCCCGGTGATCCGGTGCTGACCACCTCCACGGCCGGCGGGCCTGCGCTCACACCGGTCTACCCCAACGGGCCGCTGTCTCCGCTTGCACGCGGGCAGGCTGGCTCCGATGCCGTGACGCCCCTGCAGCCGCCGCCGGATCTGTGGGCGCGCATACGCAGCGGATTTGCCATGCCCGACCTGCAGAACGAGCTGGTGACCGATCGCGAGCAGTGGTATGCCAGCCGGCCCGACTACATCCAGCGCATGACCGAGCGATCCAGCAAGTACCTGTTCCACATCGTCGAGGAACTCGAACGCCGCAACATGCCGACCGAGCTGGCATTGCTGCCCTACATCGAAAGCGCCTTCAATCCGCAGGCCGTCTCCAGCGCCAAGGCTGCCGGCATGTGGCAGTTCATGCCGGCCACCGGCAAGTACTTCGACCTCAAGCAGAACGCCTTCCGTGACGACCGCCGTGACGTGCTGGCCTCTACCCGCGCCGCGCTGGACTACCTGCAAAAACTCCACGGCATGTTCGGCGACTGGCACCTGGCGCTGGCCGCCTACAACTGGGGCGAAGGCAGCGTCGGCCGCGCCATCGCGAGGAACAGGAAGGACGGCCTGGGCACCGGCTACCAGGACCTGCGCATGCCCGACGAGACCCGCCTGTACGTTCCCAAGCTGCAGGCGGTCAAGAACATCGTGGCCAATCCGCAGGCCTTCCGCGCCGAACTGCCGCTGATCGAGAACCATCCCTATTTCCAGCAGGTGCTGATCACGCGCGACATCGACGTGGCGCTGGCGGCCCGGCTCGCCGATGTGGCCATCGCCGACTTCAAGGCCCTCAACCCGTCGGTGCACCGCCCGGTCATCATTGCCTCGGGCACGCCGCAAATCCTGCTGCCCTGGGACAACGCCAAAGTGTTCCAGCGCAACTTCGAGGCTTACACCCAGGGCCAGTACGCCAGCTGGACCGCCTGGACCGCACCGGCCACCCTCAGCGTCAGTGATGCCGCCCGGCGCGTCGGCATGAGCGAGGCCGACCTGCGCGGCGTCAACAACATCCCGCCGCGCATGCTGATCAAGGCCGGCTCCACGCTGCTGGTGCCGCGCACCGGCAAGATGGACAACGACGTGGCCAGCCATGTGGCCGACAACGCGCAGGTGAGCCTGGCCCCGGAAATCGTCACGCGCCGCACCACCATCAAGGCGCGCAAGGGCGAATCCGTGGCGACCGTCGCCAGGCGCTACGGCCTGAGCGCGGACAGCGTGGCCGAGTGGAACAAGGTTGGCGCCAATGCCGCCTTCAAGCTGGGCCAACAGGTCGTGGTTTTCCTGCCGGTCAAGGCGGGCGGCGCGCGCAAGGCCGCGCCGGCGCGCAACAACATCAAGGCCATCAAGCGCGCTCCGGCAAAAACCATCATCAAGAGCAGGAAACGGTAGTCCCCCCAGGCCTCAAGCAACAACAGCCCCTGGCGCTTATCCAGTCTGTGTAACCAGCTATCAAAACAATAGCGATCAGATTGTTTGTCCCATGGCTGCCAGACCCCACCCACCACCCGCCCGGACCGCATCGCCATTCCTCCTGGTTTTTCTGATCGGGCTGGTCGCCCTGGCCCTGGGCGCGGGCCTGCTGATCCTGTCCTTTGACCAGCGGGACCTGCGGCTTCCCGGGGCAGCCTCCCTGCTGCTCGGCGTGGTGATGACCGGCGGCTACCTGACCAACAAACTGTTTTCCGGCCTGTATGCCGATCCGCTGGCCTACGAACCGCCCTGGGCCAAGCTGGGCCGCGGCGAAGGTCCGCCCCGGCTGCCAGCCCCGGGCAAACTCGCGGCCCCGCCCAGCACGCCGGTGGCCATCGACAAACTGGTCGATTTTCCGGAGCCTGCCCCACCCCGCCGTCCCCCCATGCCGGTCAGCAGGCCGGCGCCAAGCCCTCCGGCGCCACCCACATGGACGCCGGAGTTGTTCGACCGCATGACGCCGCATCAGTTCGACGCCGTCTGTGCCACGCTGTTTGCCCAGAGCGGGCTGGAAACCCGCGTCCAGGCGCATGGACCGGCCGGCGGCGTCACCATCTGGCTTTATTCGCGCAACGCCCAACAGGACAAGAGCCAACCCGTCGCTGTGGCGGTGTGCAGGTTATGGCCGGGGCAGCCGCTGGCGGTCCGGCACATCCATCCCCTGATGGCCCTGATGACGGCGCGCCAGCTCAAGCGCGCCACCTACGCCACCGCATCGACCTTCACGGACAACGCCCGCAAGTTCGCCAAATACAACGGCATCAATGCGCTCGACCGGTCCGGACTGCTGGCGCTGATTGCCACGCGCACACCGGCGCAGCAACAGGCCCTGCTGGCGATCGCGCTCGACAGGCGTTGAAAGAAAGCCCGCCTTACAAGCGCAGGGTGCCGGTGCCAAACAGGCCAATCAGGCCAATCACGATCAGGTAAATCGCCACGATGTAGTTGAGCAGGCGCGGCATGATCAGGATCAGGATGCCGGCGATCAGCGAAACGATGGGGCCGATGGAGACGGAGAGATTCATGGGTGTCCTTGCGGTGAATTTGGGGAGCAGCGGCGCGAGGCCGCCGGGCTGGCCTCCAATGTAGCGGAAGGGCCCGGCAAGCGTCTGTAGGACGGCGCAACCAAGCGCAAACCGCGGCCTCAGGGGGCGTGGTTGTCCACCAGCGCTGCCAGGAATGGCGGGAGCGGCCGGCCGACCGACAGCAGGTAACGCCCCATGGCGGCCGCGACCTGCCGCACCGCCGGCCGCGCCGACATGCGGTCCCGCCAGGCCAGCAGCCGCGGGGTGGCCTGGCCCATGGGTGCGCCCATGCGGGCGCCGAACAGCTGGGCCATGTAAAACGCGATGTCCGCAAACGAATAAGGGCCGGCCAGCCAGTCGCGCCCCGCCAGCTGCTCTTCCATGCGGCGGTAGTAACCGGCACATGTCTCGCAGGCCGCGATTGCCGGGGCTTGCTGCAACTGGTCCTGCAGGCCCATCAGCCGGATGACCGGCGGGAAATAGACCTCGTCGGACAGGTGCTCGAGCAGGCGCGCCCGCGCCTTGTCGGCCAGCCCCGCCGGCCACAGCGGCGGCGCGGCTTGCAGCTCCTCGAGGTACTCGAAGATCTGCGTCGAATCAAACAGCTCGAGCTCGCCGTGCACCAGCACCGGCACCTGCTGTTTGGGGTTGATGCGGGCCACCTCGGGATGCCTGGGCTGGTACAGCCTGTCCATGTCAAAGGGCACCATCACCAGTTCGAAGTCCAGGCCTTTTTCGTGCATGGCGATCTGGACCTTGGCGCCGAACATGCTCAGCGGCCCGGAATACAGCA
The DNA here is from genome assembly GCA_030683705.1 of Polaromonas sp. GTDB lineage: Bacteria > Pseudomonadota > Gammaproteobacteria > Burkholderiales > Burkholderiaceae_C > Polaromonas. The sequence continues at coordinate 8,563 of JAUXPP010000032.1, forward strand.
GCAGCGGCGCCTGGTCGCCGCTCACAACTTCTCCGTATCGCCGGTGCGCGGCTGCCACTTCATGAGGCGTTTCTCGACGCGCCCGACGATGCCGTCGAGCACCAGCGCAAAAGCCGTCAGCACCACAATGCCGGCAAACACCGTGTTGACGTCGAACGTGCCTTCGGCCTGCAGGATCAGGTAGCCGACGCCGCGCGCCGAGCCGAGGTATTCGCCGACCACCGCGCCGACAAAGGCCAGGCCCACCGAGGTGTGCAGGCTGGAAAAAACCCAGCTCGTGGCGCTGGGCAGGTAAACCGTGCGCAGCAGTTGCCGCTGGTTCGCCCCCAGCATCCTGGCGTTCGCCAGCACCACCGGGCTGACTTCCTTGACGCCCTGGTAAACATTGAAAAACACGATGAAAAATACCAGCGTGACGGCCAGCGCCACCTTGCTCCAGATCCCCAGGCCGAACCACATCGCAAAAATCGGCGCAAGAATCACGCGCGGCATCGAGTTGGCCGCCTTGATGTAGGGATCCATGATGGCGCTGGCCATGGGCGCCAGCGCCAGCCACAGGCCGCAGGCCAGGCCCAGCACCGTGCCGATGCCGAAAGCCAGCACGGTCTCCAGCAGTGTGGTGCCCAGGTGCAGGTAGATGTCGGCGTTGCCCGGCAAACCGTCGGGAAACAGCAGGCTGGGCCCGAAGCCGACAGGCATGAACCAGGACCAGATGCGCCCAGCCACCTTGACCGGCTCACCCAGGAAAAAAGCCAGCTGCTGGTCGCGCGAGGCGAGTTGCCACAGGCCCAGGAAAACCACCAGCATGCCGACTTGCCAGGCACGGAGATTTTTATCCGAAGGTTTGAGTGAATTCCACATGGCGGTCACGCAGCTTTTTTGAGTTGCTGCGCATAACCCTTGAGCACCTCGTCGCGCAACACGTCCCAGATCTGGGTGTGCAGTTCGATGAAACGCGGCTGGGTACGCACCTCGGCCACATTGCGCGGCCGCGGCAGGTCAATCAGAAACTCACCCATGGGCCGTGTCGCCGGCCCGGCCGACAACACCACCACCCGGTCGCTCATGGCAATCGCCTCGTCGAGGTCGTGCGTGATGAACAGCACCGCCTTCTTTTTGGCCGCCCACAAATCGAGCACCTCGTTTTCCATGAGCTGGCGGGTCTGGATGTCGAGCGCAGAAAACGGCTCGTCCATCAGGATGATGTCCGGGTCCAGCGCCAGCACCTGGGCCAGCGCCGTGCGTTTGCGCATGCCGCCCGACAACTGGTGCGGGTAGCGGTCACCGAAACCGCTGAGGCCGACACGGTCCAGCCAGGCCTGCGCCTGCGCGCGCGCCTCGGCATCCGGCACACCGCGGTACTGCAAACCGACCATGACGTTGTCCACCGCGCTGCGCCAGGGCATCAGCGCCTCGGTCTGGAACATGTAGCCGGCGCGGGTGTTGATGCCGCTGAGCGGCTGGCCGAACACCTTGACCGCCCCGGATGTCGGCGGCAGCAGGCCGGCGCCTATGTTGAGCAGGGTGGATTTGCCGCAGCCGGTCGGGCCAACGACGGAGACGAACTCGCCGGCGCGTATGCGCAGCGTGGTTTCGCCGACAGCGGTGTAAGCCTGGCCGGCATCCTCGCGCGAGCGGAAGGTGCAGGTGACGTCCAGCAGTTCAAGCGCGTGGTCGCTGGCGGTAGTTTCGGCGGAGGCTGTCATGGATGAATATTGTCGCCGCGAAGCGACGGGGTCGAACGACAAGTGACGTGGCGGTGGGAGGCCCATACCAGCCAGGGCCCCGGAACCGGCTCCAACGGCCCGCAGGCGCAGCGCCCCCTCGGGGGGGCAGCGCAGTACACGCAGTGACAAGCGTGGGGGCCCTATTTCTAGGCTTTGAATTTATCCTTCGCCCGCCGGGCAAATTCATTGGTATAGGTTTTGCCCAGATCGATCTTGTCGGCCTTGATGCTGGGGTCAAAACTGGCCAGCGCCTTCAGGGCCGTCTTTGCACCCTCGTCGGGAATCAGGCCGTCCAGCGCAATCGCGTCGCGTACCTTGTTGAAGGAGGCCAGGTAGAGGCCGCGATCACCCAGCAGGTAGTTCTCGGGCACGGTCTTGATGATGTCGCCCGGGCCTGCCGTCTGCAGCCACTTCAGGCTGTGCACGATGGCGTTGGCCATGGCCTGACAGGTGTTGGGGTTCTTCTGGATGAAGTCCAGCGGCGCGTACAAACAACCCGCCGGCATCGGGCCGCCGAAGACGTCGACGGTACCCTTGAGTGTGCGTGTGTCGGAAATGATGCGCACATCACCCTTCTGCTCCAGCATGGTCATGACCGGATCGATATTGCTCATGGCGTCGATCTGGCCCGAACGCAGGGCCGCCAGCGCACCGGCGGAGGTGCCGACACCGATGAAGCTCACATCACTGGCCTTCAGGCCGGCGCGCGACAGCACCAGGTTGGCCATCATGTTGGTGGACGATCCGGGCGCCGATACGCCGATCTTCTTGCCGCGCAGGTCAGCGACCGTTTTGTAGTTGGGCATGTTTTTGGTGGACACGCCGAAAGCGATTTGCGGCGCCCTGCCCTGCAACACAAAAGCCTGGAACATCTGGTTCTTGGACTGCAGGTTGATGGTGTGTTCGTAAGCGCCCGAGACCACATCGGCCGAGCCGCCCACCACGGCCTGCAAGGCACGCGCACCACCGGCAAAGTCGCTGATCTCCACCTCCAGGCCCTCGGCCTTGAAGTAACCGAGCTGCTCGGTGATGGTCAGCGGCAGGTAATAAAACGCCGCCTTGCCGCCGACGGCAATGGAGACTTTTGTTTTTTCAAGTTTGCCCTGCGCGCGCAGCGCCGGAAAAGCCAGCGAAGCGGCGCCCAAGGCGACGACGCTGGCAAAACTTCTGCGATGGAGTTTGAAATGATTCATGACCGATGCTCTCTGAATGTTTTTATGGATTCAAAAAGAGCATAGCCAGCGCCCGGGCCAAGCGCATCGGTATCATCCCGTGCGGGTTTGTACGGAACGGGCAGGCGCCCGGTTACCAGACGTTACCGGTAGCCCAGAAAAAGAATGCCGATGTTGACCAGCAAGGCCAGGAACCAGATCACGCTGCGGGTCTTGGCCATGTCGGCCACGTACATCATCACATAAGCGATGCGCAGCACCACAAACACGAAGGCGAACACGTCCAGCCGCACCTGCGAGGCCTGCAACTGGTGCGCGATGATGACCGCTGCAAAAAAGAAGGGCAAGGCTTCGAAGGTGTTGGCCTGCGCGGCATTGGCGCGGGCGCGCCAGTCGGTCTGCCGGGCCAGCCAGGCACGCGGGTTGTTGTTGTCGTAGCCACCCTTGTTCGCCGGGGTGCCCATGGTTCCCCACTTGGCCAGGCCTGCGCAGGCAATCGGCAGCAGGGCAAAGGCCAGCAGGCACCAGTAGGCAACCGTGAAACGTGCGTATGTCATGTGAAGCCTTTCTGGCGTGGAGTCTTGGGGTTGGAGCGATGAAGGTCGTGGCTTGGAGGCAGGCAGGAAAAACTAGCGCCGGTCCACCAGCGCATGGGCGATGGTGCCGAGGTCCACGTACTCGAGCTCGCTGCCCACCGGCACACCGCGTGCCAGCCGCGTGACCTGCACGCCGCGGCTCTTGAGCGCCTGGGAAATCACATGGGCGGTGGCCTCGCCTTCGCCGGTGAAGTTGGTGGCAAGAATCACTTCCTGGACCTCGCGGGCGTCGGCGGCTGCGGGCTCGCCACTGGCATCGCGCGGCACCACCCGGTCGAACAGTTTTTGCAGGCCGATGTCGTGCGGGCCGATGCCGTCGAGCGGGCTGAGCTTGCCCATCAGCACAAAGTAGAGGCCGCGGTAGGCCAGCGTGCGCTCCAGCGCCGCCTGGTCGGCCGGGGTTTCGACCACACACAGCTTGCTGCGGTCACGTTCGGGGTTGGCGCAGGTGCTGCAGATCTCGAGTTCGGTCAGGGTGTTGCACAGCGCGCAATGTTTGACGCTGTGCACCGCATGTTCGAGCGCACGCGCGATCTGCAGCGCGCCCTGGGTGTCGTGCTGCAGCAGGTGAAAGGCCATGCGCGCCGCCGACTTGGCGCCCACACCCGGCAGGCGCCGCAGCGCCTGGGTCAGACCCTCGAGAGCGTTTGAATCAGCCATGGGTAAACAAGAATGGGGGCACGAGCGGCGTAGCGAGCGGGTTCAGGGCAAGGCGCCGGTGTCAGGCCACCGGGATGCACCACGGCCTGAACCGGACCCCTGGACCGCGTATGGCCGCCATGAGCCCGCGCAGTAGCCGCATCAGAACGGCAGTTTCATGCCGCCGGGGAGACCGGGCATGCCGGCCGTGAGCTTGCCCATCTTTTCCTGGCTCAGGTCTTCGGCCTTGCGCACTGCGGCGTTGAAAGCCGCAGCCACCAGGTCTTCCAGCATGTCCTTGTCCTCGCCCAGCAGGCTGGGGTCTATCTCGACGCGTTTGACATCGTGTTTGCAGGTCATGGTGACCTTGACCATGCCATTGCCCGACTCGGCCGTGACTTCGATAAAAGCCAGTTCGTCCTGGGCTTTTTTGAGGTTGTCCTGCATGGCCTGCGCCTGCTTCATCAGGCCGGCGAGTTGTCCTTTGTTGAACATGGCTATTTCCTTTAAAACGGGGAGTTCGGTCTTGTGTTGATCATATCGGCTTGCCGGCGGTGGGCGGGCGCGGCTTGACGCTGCCGGGCACAATTTTGGCGCCCCAGTCGCGCATCATGTCCTGCACAAACGGGTCGTTCTGTATGGTTTCCTCGGCCTGGCGCTGGCGCTCCAGCGCGGCGGCGGCATTGCGCCGCGCCGGCGAGTCGCCGACCGGGCCGAGTTCGACCGTGAGCCGGGGCGCCTGCCCGCTGTGCTGCAGGGCCGCCTGCAGCGCGGCCTGCAGCTTCTCGCGCGCGGCGGCCTGGTTCAGCGATTCGCGTTCGACGCGCAGGGTCCAGACACCGTCGGCCTGTGAGCGCAACTCGGATTGCAGCGCCAGCTCACGCGCCAGCGCCGCAATCATCTCGGCGGCCACCATGCGGTTGACCAGCGCCGTCCATTCATCGCCCAAGGGGCTGTCCGGCGGTGGCGCCACGGCAGCAGTCGCGGCCGCCTGCACCGGCTCCGGTGCTGCCGCAGGTACGGGGGCCGGCGCCGCCAGCAATTCGTCCTCCCAGGGTGGTGTCCGCGGCGCTTCCGGCGCTACAAATTCAGGAGCTGCCTGCGCACGCTGCATCTGGGCTGGAGGCCGATTCGGTTCAATATCCCGGGGCGCGAGCGGCGCTGCAGCGGGAGTGGGCGAAGGAGCCGGTGCAGCGGCCGGTCGAATCGCCGGAGCGGCCGCAAGCGCGGCCGGGGCGCGTTCAGGCTGCGGCTTTTTTGGGGGCTCGACGGCACTCCCCGAGCTGGTGGCCCCGGCAGCCGCAGGTTTGAAAGCCAGCAGGCGCAGCAACACCATGGTCAGCGCCGCGTACTCGTCCGGCGCCAGGCCCAGTTCGGCCCGGCCGTGCAGGCACAGGCTGTAGAGCAACTGCGTCTCGTCGGCCGGCATCACTTCGGCCAGGCGCGCGGTTGCGGCGATGTCCGGGTCGGAGGCATCATCGCCGGCGTCGATGCCGGGCACCGCCTGCAACACCGCCATGCGTTGCAGCACGGTGGCCATTTCTTCCAGCGTCGATGCGGCGCTCAGGCCGTTCAGGCGCAGCAGCTCGGAGGTCTCGACCACCGCCTTGCCGTCGCCACGCGCCAGCGCATCGAGCAGCTGGAACACATAACTGCGGTCCACGCTGCCCAGCATCTGGCGCACGCTGGCTTCCTGCAACTGGCCGGAACCAAAGGCAATCGCCTGGTCGGTCAGCGACAGCGCGTCGCGCATGGAGCCGCGCGCCGCGCGTGCCAGCAGGCGCAGGGCCTGCGGCTCGGATTGCACATTTTCCGCGGCCAGCACCTCCGTCAGGTGTTCAAGAATGGTCTCGGGCGCCATCGGCCGCAGGTTGAACTGCAGGCAGCGCGACAGCACGGTGGCCGGCACCTTTTGCGGGTCGGTCGTGGCCAGCACGAACTTCAGGTACTCGGGCGGCTCCTCCAGCGTCTTGAGCATGGCATTGAAAGCCGTGTTCGTCAGCATGTGGACCTCGTCGATCATGAAGACCTTGAAGCGCCCGACCACCGGCTTGTAAACCGCCTGCTCGAGCAACTGCGCAATCTCGTCGACGCCGCGATTCGAGGCCGCGTCGAGCTCGGTGTAGTCGACAAACCGGCCGCTGTCGATGTCGGTGCAGGCCTGGCACACGCCGCAGGGCGTGGCCGTGATGCCGCCCTGCCCGTCCGTGCCCAGGCAATTGAGCGACTTGGCCAGGATGCGCGAGATGGTGGTCTTGCCCACGCCGCGCGTGCCGGTGAACAAATAGGCGTGGTGCAGCCGCTGCGTGCTCAGCGCATTGCCCAGGGCCTGCACCACATGCGACTGCCCGACCATTTCAGAAAAATTCCGGGGTCGGTATTTGCGGGCAAGGACGAGGTAGGACATCCCCTGATTCTACGGTTGCGCCGGAATCGCTCAGGGCTGGTAATCGGCGGAGCCCGGCGCAAAACTGATGCGCCGCGTCTCCACCAGGCGCCTGGCGCTGCCGGGCGACGCCAATATCCGGCCTTCCACCAGCTCATAACCCAGCAAGGCGAACACCCGGTTGCGCAGAAAGACCGGGCGGGCATTGCCATACCAGTCGGTGCAGGAGGCGCGGCAGCCATCGTTCCTGCCGATACCGGGCCGCGACGCGAGGCTGCCGATGCCCGACAACTGCAACTGGCTGTTGTGCAGGTACAGCATGCCGGCGGGCTCGTCCCACAACTGGCGATAGCCGCCCTGCCCGCTGCCCCGCACCGGCAGGCCCACCACCCCGGAGCTGGCGTCATCGGGCTTGTAGAAAAACCCGTGGCTGCGCGTTTCGCCCTGCGCCGCCCGCGCCTGCACATAACGCCCGGCCACTTTGGGCCTGGCTGCCAGCTGCACGCTGGAAAAATGCAGGTCCTGCCCGTCGGTCCCCACCGCGATCGCATCGGCGCCCAGGGCCTCGATGCGGTCCACGCCGTGCGGCAGCATCAGGGTGTCGGTCCTGGCGCGGTCGGCGACATGCACCACCTGCAACTGACCCAATGTGCCCGGCGCGGGCCGGCGCCAGCCGCTGCCCGCAGCGTACAGCAGGCGCTGGCCAACGAACCGGTTCTGCAGGCTGCCTTCGCCAGCGGCGGGCAAACGGGTGTAGGCCTGCTCGCCGGCCACAGCCTGGCTGTCCCCGAAATCACGCACCGGCACACGCAGCAGGGACAGGTTGCCGCCGCTGCCCTCACCGCGCCACATGCCATCGCCGTTGCCGTTGGCGCGCAGCAGCACATTCAGGTAACCGTCTTCGCCTTCCTGAAACGACATCTGGTCGATCGGGCTGCCCTGCGCCTTGAGCATGCTGGGCGCCGCGCCATCGAGCGGCAGGCGAAACACCGCCGAATGCGATGCAACCCGCCCGCTGACGGCATCGCGCTGGTTGCGCGTGGTCCAGACATACACCGCCCGGCTCGACACATAAAACACCCGGCCGGCCGGGCCCATGACGCCGGTGGACCGGCAGTCCAGTTCAGGCTGGGCCAGGTCGCAGCGCACGATGGTGTGCAGGGTGGTGCCCTCCTGCGGGTTCAGTGCCTCGTCGGTGCGGTAAATGCGTGTCGCGTCGGTGATGCGTTTGAAGTCCGCGGGCGTGGCCTGCGGCTGCCAGCGCCGCAACGCGGGCAGGCGTGCCGCCGGATCGGCATGCCAGAGATTGAGCGGAATCGGGGTGTACAGGATGAGCTGGCTGCCGATCAGGCGGCTCGCGTAGTTGCGCGACGAGTAGTAATCGCTGGAGCGCAGGTGCCAGGTGGCGCGGTAGCTGAGCTGGCCCGCTTCGTCGATGTTGAACAGGCCGAGCTCCGTGCCGCCGCGCGCATAGCTGTAGCCGATCACGGCTACCGTGTTGCCGGACACCATCATCTCGTCATACCAGGCGCCCGACGGGCTGACGTCCGGCGCGTAGGCGTTGATGGACGACACCGGCAGCAACTGGTAACGGTCCACATCGACCGTGAACAGGCGCCCCCGGCGCAGGATGACCAGGTGTTTGCCGTGCACCTTGACAATGCCGCCTTCATCCACACCGGCGGTCTGGTTGTTGGTGATGGACTCGGCAGCGCCAGCCGCTGCAGGCGCGGCCGCAGCAGGCGCCGGTGCGGCCATGGCCACCGGGGCCGGGTAAGGGGGTGCTGGCGCGGGCACCGGCGTCTTGCCGGGGTTGTCGGCCTCCCATTTTTTCCGGGCTTCTTCCTCGCGGCGTCGCCGCTCTTCGTCCTGTCTGCGCCGTTCCTCTTCCTGCTTGCGGCGCTCTTCCTCGCGGCGCTTGCGCTCCACCACCAGGGGCTCGAGCCAGGCCTGCAGGGCGGCCTCGTCTGCAAAGGCAGCGAGGTTTTTCGCGGGCAAAAAGGCCTCGGCGCCAGCTTGCGCTTGCGCGGCATTCACCAGCATACAGACGGACACACCCGCCAGGGCCTTCAGCAACCAGGACATGCGCTTTTTTCCTTTTTTCCTTGAACCATCGCCACCTTCCACCCGGGCGGTGCACCGCATCCGTGGTCTGAAAGGCCAGACTATTTTTCGGCTATTGGATGATATTCGTCCGGACGGGCCTGCGCCTCGCATAAAATAGTGAGTGACGGGCCTTCCCGCATGGTGAAGCGGCCAACCGGGTCAGATGGGGAACCAAGCAGCCCTAACTGCGGAGCCAGTGCCGGGGTCAAGGTCCGTCACCTTATTCGTCACCTGCGCCGGGCCTGCATCGCCGGTGCGAAGCCTCCCCTCCCCCGTTTCCGCTACCTCCGACGGCTCAGCACCGCCGGCCGGGTGCAAAATGCTGCCTGCAAAAAAAGAAATGCGGGAGCGGACCATGAAACATCTCTTTGTGTGGGGCCTGCTGTTGCTGGCCTCCGTCCTGTCGGGCTGTGCCACCAACAGCATGACCGGCCGTTCGCAGCTGAGCCTGGTGTCGCCGGAGTCGGTGATGAAGCAAAGCACGCTGCACTACGGCAACCTGCTGGGCGACCTGCGGAAAAAGGACAAGGTGCTGGTCAACACCAACCTGACCCGGCGCATCGACCAGATCACCAACCGCCTGATCGCGCAGGCCGTGCTTTACCGGCCGGAGACAGCGCAGTGGAACTGGCGGGTGTCGGTCATCGACGACATCAAGACCATCAACGCTTTCTGCATGCCCGGCGGGCTGATGGCCATCTACACCGGGCTGGCCGAGGGCCTGCAGGCGACCGACGACGAAATCGCGCAGGTCATGGGCCACGAAATCGGCCACGCCCTGGCCAACCACGGCGCGGAAAAAATGTCGGTGCAGGTGGCCAGCAGCGTGGCGGTGCTGGCCGCCTCCGCGGTGGTGTCCAGCAACAGCCGGCAGTTCCAGAACAACCAGGCCCTGCTTACGGTGTCCGCACTGGCCTTCGTCAACCTGCCCAACAGCCGCACCGCAGAGACCGAGGCTGACCGCATCGGCATCGAACTGGCGGCGCGCGCCGGCTACAAACCGCAAGCGGCGGTGTCGCTGTGGCAAAAAATGATGCGGGCCAATAAGGAAAAAGGCGGCAGCGATTTCTGGCGAACCCACCCTTCCTCCGAACGGCGCATCGAATTCCTGCGCGGACTCGAGCCGCCCATGCAGGCGCTGTACACCCGGGCATCCGCGAGCATGACGCCGCCCTTCGACTGGCTCCACGGTGACAAGGCGCGGCGGCCGCAGATGGACGGCTCGCGCCCACTGGCGTTTTATTCGGAGTCCTGGGATGCCTTCTCCCAAGGCCGCAGCGAACTGGGTGCGGGATCGGCGCTGGGCTTCACCTTTGTGCAAGGCAAGCTTTTCAGGCTGTATTCCGAAAAGAGCTGGCGCGATCTGGCGCAAGAAACACTGGATGCCAACTTCCGCATGGACCTGGCCTATTTTTATCTGGGCCAGTCCGCCGCCGGCCTGGGCTTCGACGAGGCTGCCAGGACCTACCTCGCCCGGGCCGCCGAACTGGCGGGAACGGCCGATGCATCGTGCGCCAAACACCTGATGGTGTCCTGTTCGGGCATCGATGTGATCCAGGCGTCGCGCGCCCGTTGAGGACCGGGCTGCAGGCCGGCTAGCGCAGCACCTCTTCCACCGCCTCGGTGGTCTGCGCCGCATGTTGCGCAATCTGCGCCGACACCAGTGCCAGCGAGGCCAGCGGGTAGGTGCCGCTGATGATGCCGCGGTAGGCGACCTCGGCCGCCACCGCGTCTTGGCCCAGGCCTTCGGTCGCGGCGACGATGCAGGCCTCGATGCTGTCCAGCCCGTCGTCGGCGTACAGGTCCTCGCCTTCGTAAGTCACGCGGTATTCAAAGTGGCCGCCGGCGGACGGGTCGATGTGGAAACGCACAATCATCACAAGTCCTTCTGCATTTTTGTCCAGCATGTATTGTTCCAGCCGGCACGCGGCGCCATGCCGCCGGCCGGTCCGGAAGTTTCAGGGAAGGGCCTCGCCGAGGGCCCGCACAAAATCCCGGTAATTCTGCGCAAGCTCGGCCATCAGCCGGTCCATCACGTCACCATCGCCCTCGAGGCTGCATTGCTCCAGCGCCTGAGCGGTCCGGCGCAAGGCTTCGCCGCCCAGGGTCGCCGACGATCCGCCGACGGTGTGCGCCAGCAGTTGCACATCTTCGCGCCGTCGCCCGTCCACTGCGTTCTGGAGTCTGGCGACCAGGTCCGGCGTGTGCGCCAGAAATGACTCGATCACACGGGGGAGCAGTTCGTCATCCCCCTGAAACCGTCTGGCCACGCCAGCCCTGTCGTAGACAACAGGGCTTTGCGGGGCCTGCAGCGCGTCGCCATGTTCAGATCTGTGCGGCGCCGATGGGCGCGACAGCCAGCGCGCCAACACCTCGCCGAGGGCCTGCCTCTCGACCGGTTTGGTCAGGTAGTCATCCATGCCCGCCGCCAGACATTTTTCGCGATCCCCCTTCATCGCATTGGCGGTCATCGCGATCACGGGCAGCGTGCAGCCACGGGCTCGCAGCATCTGCGTCGCGGCATAACCATCCATTTCAGGCATGTGACAGTCCATCAGGATCGCATCGAAGGGCCGGTTCAGGGCCATCTCGACCGCCTGCTTCCCGTCACCGACTACGGTCACGTCGGCATAACCCAGCCTGTGCAACACGCCCGTGGCCACTATCTGGTTGGTCGGGTTGTCCTCTGCCAGCAGAATGCGGGCTGCGTGGACCTCTGCCGCGGGCGCCAGAGGCCGCGGCACGGGCGTGGCCTGCTCGTCAGCGAGCGCCACAGGAAGAAGCACTTTAAAAGTTGAACCCCGTTGCGGGGCACTGTCCAGCTCGACACGCCCACCCATCAACTCGCAAAGCTGCTTGACGATGGCCAGGCCCAAGCCGGTTCCGCCGTACTTGCGGGAGGTTGAACTGTCCGCCTGGGTGAAGCGGGTAAAAAGCCGGCGTTGCACTTCCGGGGGAATGCCAATGCCGGTGTCCGACACCGCGATCTGGATGGTGGTTTTTCCTGCGGACGTCAGGAGAGCCGTCACCTGCAGATTCACATGCCCATCCGCGGTGAACTTCAGCGCGTTGCCCAGCAGATTGTTCAAAATCTGGCGCAAACGCGCAGGGTCACTGCGAACCCATTGGGGCACCCCGGCATCGATGTCCAGCCCGAAGAACAACTTTTTCTCACGCGCCCGCAGACCGTACAAACGCGCCAGTTCACCCACCAGGGCGTGCAGGTCGAAGTCCACATTTTCAATCGCCAGCTCGCCGGCCTCGACTTTGGAAAAGTCGAGGAAATCGTTGATCAGCCCCAGCAGGGACTGGGCGCTGCTGTCAATCAGCTCGGCATGCTGACGCTGAACCGGCGTGAGCTGGTCTTCAAGCAGAAACCGGGTGAGGCCAATGACGCCATTGAGCGGCGTCCGTATTTCGTGGCTCATGGTCGCCAGAAACTCGCTCTTGGCACGGTTTGCGGCATCCGCTGCATCACGCGCCAGAAGGAGTTCGCGTTCGGTCCGCTTGCGCTCCGTGATGTCGCGCATGGTGCCTACGATGCGAAGCGCAAGGCCATTGTCCGCCCGGTCGGCAACCCGTCCCTCGCAGTGCGTCCACACCTGGCTTCCATCAGGTGTGGACATGCGCAACTCCACCGAATACCGCTCCGTCTGGCGCTTGAGAACCGCATGAAGGGCCGATCGGGCGGAGCGCCGGTCTGCCGGGTCGATGAACGCCCCCAGTTCCTCCAGGCTGCAGGTGGTGGTGCGGAACGGCCCGCCCATCAATTCCGAAAAGGTTTCGGACAGGTAGGCCAGCCCGGTCTGCAGGTTCAGGTCCCAAAGAATGAGGCCCGAGCCGTGCATGGCCCGGTGGAGCCGCTCCTCACTCTCAGCCAGGGCGGCCCGGTCCAGTTCTGCAGCCGTGATGTCGGTGTAGGTGGTCACAAAGCCGCCGCCCGGCAAAGGCACGCCACGAATGTCCAGCGTCGTGCCGGTGGTGCGCCGCCGCTTGATATGGTGAACCTGGGGTTCGCGGGCGCGCTCCACGATCGTCCGGATTTTTTCTTCCGGATCACCCTGTCCATACTCGCCGCGCTCGGCGTTGTACCGGATGATGCTCTCGAACGATGTCACGGGCCCCGCGAACAACGTGTCCGGCAGGTCCAGCAAATCGCGGAACTTGCGGTTGTGCGCCACCAGCCGCAGTTCGCCGTCAAACACGCTCAAGCCGCCAGGAAGATTGTCCAGAATGCTTTGAAGCATCGCATGCCCCGCCCGCAACTCCTCTTCGAGCTGGTGCTTGGCGGTGATGTCCTGCAGCGCGCCCACCAGACGAACGGGCTTGCCATCCTCGGTTTCCGCCCGGCCCACCGACCTGATCCAGATCGCGCGTCCCTTCGATGTGAGCATAGGCAACTCCACATCCCACGGGGTGCCGCTGGCCATACATTCATCAACGGTGCGGCGGATGAATTGCTGGGCGTCCGGTGCAAAATACTTCAGGTGTTCGTCCAGAGCGGGCTCAAAGCCGGGCTCCATGTCGTAAATCCTGCAGGTTTGGTCGGTCCACTTCAGTTTCTGCTGTCGCAGATCCACCTCCCATCCACCCACGCCGGCGATCCGTTCAGCACGGTCCAGAAAGGCATTGCTGGCGCGCAACTGCGACTCAACCTCCTGGTAAGCGGAAATATCCTCCACCGCGCCGACAAACCCGCGCTGCGGCGGATCGCCCCAGGTCACGGTACGCGCCTGGGCCCGGACATGGACCACCTCCGTGCCAAACCGGAGCAGGCGGTACTCCATGCCAAGGGCACCGCCGCGCTGGGCGGCCTGCGTCAATTTGCCGAAAAACGATTCGCGGTCAGCCGGATGAATCATCTCCCGCCACTTGCCGCCCAGACTCTGCTTGAGCGGAATGCCGTAAATTTCACGCCAGCGGGGATTCGTGTAAGTGCAATTTCCCGCAGCATCCGTCTGAAAAATTCCCAGCGGAGACGCCTCGGCAATCACCTTGAAGCGGGCTTCGTCACCCACAATTTCGAGATAGTGGGCACGTTCACGCTGCAGCAGCGCCTGCACCACCAACTCCGCGAGATCGCCCAGCGTCCGGCGCTGCGCATCCGTGAGCTGGCGCACCTGCCGGTCAATCACGCACAGGGTGCCGAGCCGCTCCCCCCCGGGCATGACAATCGGCATACCAGCGTAAAACCTGATGTGGGGTTCGCTGGTCACCAGCGGGTTGGCTGCAAAACGTGGGTCCTGCTGTGCATCGCAGACCTCCATCAGCGCATCTCCCTCAATGGCGTGCGCACAGAAGGCGATCTCACGATGTGTCTGCCCGACACCGTCGAGCCCGAGATTGGATTTGAACCATTGCCGCTTGTCGTCGATCAGGCTGATCAGGGAGATCGGCGTGCCACAGATGTCGGCGGCCAGCCGCGTCAGCGCGTCAAACATCGGTTCGCGCTCGGTGTCCATGACCGACAGCATCCGCAAACGCGCCAGCCGCTGTACCTCGGCGTCGGGCGTGGCGCTATGTCCCGAAGGCAACAAGGGTTTCATGCGTCGGCCAGTGCGTGCAGTTCCTGGGCAAGAACGCCCTGACCCTGCGCATTGATCGACACCACGGCAGCCGCCCCGGTCCTGACCGACCGGGCGATGCCAGCCAGCACAGCTTCGACGCAGCAAACCTGCCAACCCGCAGCGCGGGCATGTTCACCCAGCGCCCGGCAGGCGTCCACCGCCTCGCCGCAAGCCAGGGTCAGGCTTTCCCCGCCGTGCAGCGGGTCACTAAACCGGACCAATGAAATTTGCCCGTGGCACAGGGCAATGCACAGGCTGGCGGGATCAGCCTCATCGGGCAGACACATCGCCTCCAGCACCATGGCCTGGAACACGGTGTTGACAATCTTCTGAAGGGCAAATGCGGCACGCACCGCGATCAGCCCCGACCTCGGCACGTCTGACCCGGGCGCCGCTGGGAAAACGGCCAGCAGATCATCCCCGGAAGGCAGCAGCAGGCTGGCACCGAACATGTACAGCGCGTCGCTTGCTGCCTGGTACACACGCCGCGTCGCAACGGCCCGCTGCTGCACGGGAATGCGTTGCCGGATGAGGCTGAACAGATTGGCGGCCAGCACGGTCGCCTGCCTGTCCTGCGTACCCGAATGGGCGTCGGCCTCCGTGTCCCAGCGGCCATTGAGCTCCTGCAGCAGGCGCTTTTCATAGCGCAGGGACAGCGTCTTTTTCTGCTCCTCCAGCGCTTCGCTCATCTGCTGCTCGAAACCGCGCACATACTGCTCGCTCTGTGCCGCACGCTTGGCAAGCAGCGTCGCGACGGACTGACGGAGTTCGGCCCCCCGAAACGGCTTGGACAGGTAGTCGTCAGCGCCCGCCGTCATTCCGGTGCGCATGTGCGAACGCTCGGTCATCGCCGTCAGCAGGATCACCGCAACGCCGGACAGCGCGACATCCTGTTTGAGCGCTGCCACAAACTGGTAGCCGTTCATCCGCGGCATCACCACATCGCAGACAACCAGCGCGGGGTTCAGCGCCCGGGCCATCTCCAGCCCGCTCGCGCCGTCCTCTGCCTCTGCCACCTCGTACCCGGCGCTGCGCAGAACAGAGCTGGTCAGCAGCCGCTGCGTGGGATCGTCCTCGATGACCAGAATCATGGGCATGCCCGCCGCTCAGGCGAGCCTGTCCGGCGCGCCCGGGGTGCCAAGCTCATGATCCGGCACCACCACCACCGTCAGCCAGTAGCCGGCGATCTGCGCAATCATCTTGACGAAGTTTTCAAAATCGACCGGCTTGGTGATGTAGGAGTTGCAGCGCAGGTCATACATCTTCCTGATGTCGGCGGCTTCGTAGGAGGTGGTCAGCACCACCACCGGAAAATGGCGCAGGCGCTCGTCCTTGACGATCTCGGCCAGCACCTCGTAACCGTCCATCACCGGCATGTGCATGTCCAGCAGGATCAGGTCAGGCGCCGGGGCGCCGGCGTATACGCCCTGCCGGCGCAGGTACTGCAGGCATTTTTCGCCGTTGTCGACATGGTGCAGGTTGACGCGCAGGCTGGCCGCATCAAAGGCTTCGCGGGTCAGGAACACGTCGTCCTCGTTGTCTTCCACGAGCAGGATTTCCGCGATGCGGGATCTGGCGAGAGGTTCAAGTTTCATGAGGATGTCCGGTCAGGTCTTCGGGAAGTGTAAAGCTGAAGGTCGTGCCAGGGCCCTCGTGCGCCGCGATCCAGATCCTGCCACCGTGGCCTTCGACCACGCGCCGGCAGATCGCCAGGCCAATCCCGGTGCCGGGGTAGTCGCTCTGGCTGTGCAGGCGCTTGAACACCTCGAAAACTTTTTCATGATGGCGCGGATCGATGCCGATGCCGTTGTCCTTCACCGAGAACACCCATTCCCGGTCCTTGTGCATGGCGCTGACCTCGACCCGCGGCGCCGGGTCACGGCAGTACTTGATGCCGTTGCCGACCAGGTTCATCAGCAGTTGGGCCAGTTGCGTGCGGTCCCCGCGCACCAGCGGCAGGCCGTGGACCGTCACGGTTGCGCCGGCCGCCTGCAGCGTGGCCTCGAGCAGATGGAGCACCTCGCGCGCCACCTCCGCCATGTCCACCGGCTCGAACTGCCTGACCTCGGCCTCGATGCGGGCATAGGACAGCAGGTCTTCCGTGAGCTGCTCCAGGCGCCTGACCGCAGCGGTGGTCCGGTGGATCAGCGCCAGGCCTTTCTCATCGAGCTTGTCGGCATGGTTGCGCTCGAGCAACTGCACAAAGCCGCCGATGGAACGCAGCGGCGTTTTCAGGTCATGGGAAGCGACATAGGCAAATTGCTGCAGGTCCAGGTTGCTGCGTTCCAGCGCCTTGTAGGCACGTACGCGGCTGGTCACGTCACGGATGATCAGGGTATGCAGCAGGTGCCCGGACTGGCGCACACTCGAGAAGGACACCTCGGCGGGAAACTCCTCGCCGTTCATGCGCAGGCCGACCGTGACATCCGTCACCCCCCCGGGCGCGCCGGCCGGGTCCCCGGTCCGCTGGCGCTGCTCCTGGCGCTGGAAAACTTCGGCGTTGTGCGCATGAAACCGTTTCGGGATAAAACGCGTGAGCGGCATGCCGATGGCCTGGCCGGCCGGGCAGGAAAACATGGTTTCGGCCGCGGCATTGAACATCAGGATGACCTGACGGGCATCCACCGCAATGATGGCGTCCATGGCCGACTCGACAATGCTGCGCAGGCGCGTTTCATTCTCTGCGAGCGCGCTGCGTGTGGACTGCAGCAGCACCGAGGCCCGGGTCAGTTCCTGACCGACCTCATTGGGTTCCTGGACACCCAGTTCGGGAACTTCAATGCGCTCGCCCTGCCCCAGATCCCGTGCCGGCGCCTGCAGCGCGCGCACGGCCCGCGCGATGCGCCCGCCCATCCACCACGAACCCGCCACGCCCAGACCGATCAGCAACACCATCACCGCGAGCAGCATGGCCATGGCGTGGCGCAGGTCCTGCGTCAGCGAATTCAGGGGAATGCCGATGGCCACGCCCCAGCCGCTCACTGGCGAGCGGGAAAAGGCACTCAGCACCTGCACCCCCTCCAGCGTCGCCAGTTCGAAGGCCCCTTCCTTCACCTGTTTCAGGCGTTCGCTCAGGCCGCTTGCAATGCCTTTGCCCAGATACAGCTCGGGGTCATGGGAGCGCGCCACCACCTTGTCGGCGGGGTCGAAGATCACCGTGATGCGGTCCGGCGGCAGGTCATAGCTGTCCAGCAGTTTCGCGAAGTGTCCGGGCAGAATCACCCCCGACAGGACGCCGCTCACGTTTCCGCCGGAAATCACCGGCACCATCACACTGACCAGTTGCCTTTTCAGGGCGGCTCCGGTGACCAGACCGGAGACCTCGGGCTGACCGCTCTGCAACACGCGCCTGACCTGGTCCATCACGCCGGTCATCGGCAGGGCCTCGCCGAAAGGGATGGCGGTGTTGACCAGTTGCTGTCCGGACACATCGATCAAGGCGATGTTGTTGATGAAGCCGCGCTTGAGCACCTCCTGCGCCTGGCGCTGAAAGGCCGCATGGTCGCGCAGCTTCAGCGCGGGCGAGGCAGCCAGCACATCCAGGGCCACCTGCGCCAGGGCCAGCTCACGATCCACCAGCCGGGTCAGGGTCCGCGCGCCGGCAATCGACTCCCTGCTCAATTCGTCCTGCTGCTGGCGGTAGTTGTACGCCAGCACCAGCGCGGCCATCAGGAATGCCGGCACCATGCACAGGATGGTCAGCAGGACCAGACGTGAGCGGATGGTGGGAGCAGTGACTGATTTCAAAAACAGGACCCGGACAATTACGAAATAAGTATGCACTCATCTCGCGCTGTCCAGAATAAATTTTCGCCGTGCGCGCGACATCGCCCTATGCCGGGTTGGACCGCGCTCAGCCCTTGCCCGCGCCGCCGGAGATTCCCCCGCCCAGCATTGGCTCTGTTTTTATAGCGAAGAATTCATACTGGACAGGGGCTGGAGGCCAAAATGACGCAGAACGCCCTGCCCCGCCACAAGGCCGCTGGCAAAACAGGCGGTCAGCAAATAGCCGCCGGTCGGCGCCTCCCAGTCCAGCATCTCGCCGGCGCAGAACACCGGCACACCGACCGGCGCCATGAGCCTGAGCTGCGTGTCCATCGCATCGAAAGACACACCGCCGGCGCTGCTGATCGCCTCGTCGATGGGGCGTGCCGCCACCACGCGCACCGGCAGCGCCTTGATCGCACGGGCCAGCTGCACCGGATCGTTCATCGCCTCCTTGCCGAGCAGTTCGTGCAGCATCGCGGCCTTGATGCCTTCGATGCCGAGCCGGCTCTTGAGGTGGCTGGACAGCGAACGCGAGCCGCGCGGATGACGCACCTCGACCAGCACCTGTTCCGGCGACTTGTCCGGCAGCAGGTCCAGCGTGAAGGTGGCGCTGCCCTTCGCGGCGATCTCGTCGCGCAGCAAGCTGGAGGCGGCATACACCAGGCTGCCCTCGACGCCGGTGGCGGTCGCGACAAACTCGCCCTTGCGGCTGAAGCTGCGTCCCTGCGAATCGGTGAAGCTGATGGCCACCGACTTGAAAGGCTGGCCGGCGAAGCGGCTGGCAAAGTGCTCGGTCCAGCCCGGCTGCTGCGACGGGCCCTGGCCGATCAGCTCCCGGAAAAACTCGCGCCGCGTTTCGCCGTGTTCGGCCGCTGCCAGCGCATGCGGCTCGGGGCCGACGTCGAAGCCACAGTTCGAGGGTTGCAAGGGCGCGACGGCGACACCGCGGTCGGCCAGCAGCGGCACCCAGGCGCCGTCCGAGCCCAGCCGGGCCCAGCTGCCGCCACCCAAAGCCAGCACCACCGCGTCGGCCTGGAAGCTGGCCTCGCCGGCAGGTGTGGCAAATCGCAGCGCGCCATCGTCGGTCCAGCCGAGCCAGCGGTGCCGCATGGAAAACTTCACCCCCGCGGCACGCAGGCGCTGCAGCCCGGCGCGCAACTGCGGCGCCGCCTTCATGTCCTTGGGGAACACGCGGCCCGAGCTGCCGACAAAGGTCTCGACACCCAGATCCCGGGCCCAGGCACGCAGTTGTTCGGGACCCAAAGCAGACAGCCAGGGCGCGATCTGCGCGCTGCGCTCGCCGTAACGGCCAAGGAAAGGCTGGGCCGGCTCGGAATGGGTGAGGTTGAGGCCGCCCTTGCCGGCCAGCAGAAACTTGCGGCCCACCGAAGGCATGGCGTCGAACAGCTGCACCTCCAGCGCCGCGCCGGCACCCGACAGCACCTCGGCCGCCATCAGGCCGGCCGGGCCGCCGCCGATGACAGCCACACGTTGGAAAGAAGCCGCGGCAGGTGAATCGTTCAAGAATATGTCCGGAATAAAGGGTGGCCAGCGACCACGAGAACTATGATTTTGATAGCGGCTTACGCACGTCCAGCATGGTCTGGAGGCCAAAATTGCTTCAAACCGGCGGCGGCGGCACGCGGCCGGCACCGCGCCTGGTCCAGAGCCTGATTATGCGGCCTGCCTCTGTCCTACGGACCTCAGGGCACTTCCAGCAGCGCGCCTTGCGGGGTCAAAAACGCCGCTTTCACGGTGTGTCCGGGATGCAGGTCCTGCACGGCCGCGCGGTAAACCTGCATGGTCGCCACCAGCTCCGGCAGGCGCTGCGGCGCAGCATTCGACTTGTAGTCGAGCACCCACCAGTGGCCTGCATGCCCGGCGTCCCTGCGCTGCACCAGCCGGTCCAGCCGCAGCAACTGGCCGCCATGACTCAGCTCGACCTCGTTGCCTTGCCATAGCACCACGTCCGCGTCCCAGGCCCACGCGCCTTCACCGCACAGGATGCTGCGCGCGCGTTCGGCGGCCTGCTGGCCTTGCGCCGGATTCAGGCGGAACTCGCGCAACACGGCACGCAAGTGCGGCGGCGCCAGCGAACCCCACTCGAGCAGCCGGTGCATGGCTTTGCCGATGCGGGCCAGGTCGCTGTCCTCGTCTGCCATGACGTCGGCAGTTGCCGGCGCAGGCAGGACGTGAGCGGCCGGCAGTTCCAGCAGGAAGTCCGGCGCCCGCGCGGTGGCGCCTTCCAGCGCCTGCGCCGGCGGCACCGGGACTTCGTCGAGCAGCCGGTCCAGGCGCCGCCACCAGCTGTCGGTGGTTTCGCGGTGCGGCGTGATGGACGACAGCACCAGGGTGTGGCGCGCGCGGGTCAGCGCCACATACAGCGCGTTCAGTTCCTCGCGCCGGCGCGCCGCCTGCTCCTCGGCCAGGGTGTCCACCGCACAGGCCGGCGGGCGTGTCTCGCTGACGAGGAACACGAATTTTTTCGGCGCCACCTCCTCGCCCGGCCAGTCCACCAGCACACCCATGCTGTCGGCGTTGCGCTCCAGCGTGTCGGTGTCCAGCAGCAGCACGGCCTCGGCCTCCAGGCCCTTGGCGCCGTGGATGGTCAGCAGGCGCACCGCCTCGTCGCTGACGCTGGCCGGCGCGAGCTGGCCGCCGGCCTTGAGCGCCCGCACAAAGGCATACGGCGTGGCGTAGCGCCCGCCGTCGAGCTGCAGCGCCACCGCCAGCAGGGCGTGCAGATTGGCCAGCACGCTGGCGCGCTGCGCATCCGGCGCAGCGGCGGCAAACTTCGCCAGCACATCGCCATGCTGATAAATCGCCTGCAGCGCGTCATGCGGCGGAAAAGCATCCAGCCAGCTTTTGTACTGCATCAAAACCGGACCCAGCCCTTGCAGACCGGACGCAAGCTGCTCCTGTTTTTGTAGCACCTCGAACCAGGACCGACCGCTCTCTGCACGCTGCAACGCAATCTGCACCAGCGCCTCGTCGTCCAGGCCGAACAGCGGCGACTTCAGCGCGCGCGCCATCGACAAATCGTGCTGCGGCGACACCAGCACATCGAGCAGCGCGACGATGTCCTGCACTTCGCAGCAAGCGATGAGCGTGGTTTTTTCGCCGACGACCGCCGGGATGTGCAGCGCGCGCAGCTCGTCCTGCAGCGGCAGCAGGCCGGCGCGTTTGCGCGACAGCACCATCACCTGTTGCGGCTTCAAGCCCCCAGCGATCTGCTGTGAAATCCAGGCGGCGGCCTGGCGCGCCTCCAGCGTGCGCAGCGTCTCCTCGGGGATCTCGCGCGGCGTGGTCAGGCTGTCGCGCCAGCCACCAAGTTCGCTGGAGGCCGCTTCATCCTCCTTGCTGCGCGGAATCGCCGGCAGCCGGGCGACTGCGCCCGCTTCGGCCGACTCGGTCGTATGTTCGCGAAAGCCTGCGTAACCGTCGGCATCACGCGCGGCGCCCATGGCGGCATTCACGGTGCTGATCACGCGCTGCGCATTGCGCCGTGTGTGGTCGCAACTGAGCAGTTCACCGTCCAGGCCCTGGCGCACAAACTGCTGCGCCGCCTTGAACACCTGCGGCTCGGCGCGCCGGAAGCGGTAAATGCTTTGTTTGGGGTCGCCAACGATAAACACGCTGGGCACTGTGCCTGCGCCGCCTCCCGCTCCCCCGTAAGCGCTGAGCCAGGACCACAGCGCCTGCCACTGCAACGGGTTGGTGTCCTGGAACTCGTCGATCAGCAGGTGCCGGATGCGCGCATCGAGCCGCTGCTGCACCCAGCCCGACAGCAACTCGTCGCCCAGCAAGCTCAAGGCCGCGGTTTCGATGTCGTTCATGTCAACCCAGCCGCGCTCTTGCTTGAGCGCGCTGAACTCGGCAATCAGCAGCCGCGCCAGCCGCGCCATGCTTTGCTGGTACAGCCAGGCGTCGTGCTGCTGGCGCGCGGCCAGCACACGCAGCACCAGCTCCTGCGCCACCCTCACCTGTTCGATGCCGACGATTTTTTCACCGAACTTGCGCGGCGTGCCTTTCTCCGTCAGCAAGGCCGTGAACGCGGCCTGCATGTCGCCGGCGCTCAGCGCCTGCTCCAGCTCCACGCCCTTGGCCGCGAAAGTCGGAGCGCTCGCGCGGGCCAGCGCCACCGCGGCATCGCGCAGGGTCTGGCGGTGATAGCGGTTGCTGGTCAGCAGTTCTTCCGGCTCGTCGAGGCCGCCGAACTCGGTGAACTGCACGGTGAAATGTTGCACCGAGCTCTCGACCACACCGGTGGCATCGGCCAGCGCAAACTCGGTGCGTTTGTCCAGTGCAGCCTGCAGCGCCTTGTCGGCCTGGAAGCGGCCATGGGCTTCAACCACCGCCTCGAAGTCGGCCCTGAGTTCGGGCTGGTTCACCAGCGCGGCATAAAAACGCCGCCACACCAGCGCACGCGCCGGCGCATCGTCTTCCAGCAACTCGTAGTTCAGCGGCAGGCCCTGCTGCTGCAACAAGGCCAGCGGCGCGCTGCGCAGCAAGGCGGCAAACCAGCTGTGGAAGGTGCGTATCTGCACCGCGCGGCCGGTTTCAAGGATCTTTTGATATAAATTTGATAGCTGCTCACGCCCGTCCGGCGGGGGCTGCGGGCCTTTTTCATAGGCAAAACCACGCATCGCCAGTTCCCGCATCAGGGTTGCGTCGTCGGCATGGGCGAACTGCTCCAGCCACTCGTACAGGCGCTCGCGCATCTCGCCGGCGGCACGTTTGGTGAAGGTGATGGCCAGGATCTCCTGCGGCTGCGCGCCGTCCAGCAGCGCCCGTACGATGCGCGACACCAGCATCCAGGTCTTGCCGGCGCCGGCGCAGGCCTCGACCGCGACGCTGCGCCGCGGGTCGCAGGCGATCGCGTAGAAGGCTTCGGCCGAAACCGAATGGCCGTTGTGTTCGTAAGCGGCTTTCATCGGGTTACCCCGATGAAAGCCGGGCGCGGCCGCCGCGAAGGGCCGCCCCGAGCAAGGCCAGCCCCCTCGGGGCTGGAGCCTGCGGCTCCAAAGCTGCCCGCGCAGCTTTGGACAGGCGACAGAAGCGAAGCCTCCGGCGAGCGGCGGCCTGCAAGGTGCAGCGAACCACACGAAGTGGGAAGCGTGGGGGCTCTGTTCATTGCCAAAAATCCTTGCGGCAGAGGCCGCGTGCGGAGCAATATTCACAGGCCTTGCCCTCGCCGAGCGCCGGCAGCGGCGTGCCGCGCGCCACCCGCGCCATGTCGGTCAGGATGCTGTCGAGCAACTCGTCGCGCAGCGCCACGATCTCCGGCTGTTCATAGCTGCGTGTGGCTTCCTTCTCGCCAAGGTTCACATAGGCGGCAGCCAGGGTGTCGTCTTCCACCAGGCCGGCGTAAAACGCGAGTTGGGTGTCTTCCTGCGGCTGCTTGAGGCGCTCCCGGGTCGTGCCACTGGCTTCTGTCTTGTAGTCCAGCACCAGCGTGCTGCCGTCGGCGAGCCGGTCGATGCGGTCCAAGGTGCCGATCAGGGTCAGATCACCGAGCGGCGTCTGGCGCTCCACCTCGGCCGCCTTGAACACCGCGCCGGTGGCCTCGTGCTCCGCCAGCCAGGCGAGGTAGCCTTCGCGCACGCGCGGCCAACTCGCGGCAAACGGCAAAAATTCACTGTCACTCAGGGCAAGTTCGCGGGCCGCCTGCTGCGCGGCGCGGTCGATCAGGACTTCGCGCGCAGCCAGGTCGGGCACCGGTTCCGCCTGCAGCGATTCGTGGAAAATTTTCAGCAGGGTGTGCAGCCAGTTACCGAAATCGCGCTTGCCGAGTTCGGTGTCCAGCTCGTCGGCTTCTTGCAGGCGCAACTGGCGCAGCGCAAAAAAGCGGTAGGGGCAGCGCCGCAAATCCTCGTACGCGCTGGCCGACAGGCGCTTGACCGGCAGGGCTTCGCCGGTCGGCAGCGGACGCGGCGTCGGCGAGAGTTGCAGCGGACGCAGAACACGCGGATCGGCAGCCATGGCGATCTGGTTTTGCAAGAGCAACTCCTGCACAAAACCGCTGGGCATCAGGCGCTCGCCGTTGTGGCTTTCGCGCCAGAGCAGGTCCAGGTGGGCGGCCTGCAGCGCATGGCGCCAGGCGGCGCGCTGGGCCGCGGCCTCGGCTTCGCGCGAAGGCAGGCCCAGCAACTCGCGCTGCGGCGGCGTCCAGTGGCCCGAGGGTTCGGGCGATACCGGCAGGTGCTGCTCGTCACAACCGGCCAGCACCACCGCCTGCAGGCTGCGGCCCAACAACTGACTCAACGGCAGGATCACCACCTGCTCCTGGGCCGGGTGTGCAGGCTTGAAACTTTCCGCCTCCAGCGCCTGGTTCACCCAGGCGGTGAAACCGGCCAGGGGGATGCGCGCGTCCGCATCAGCGAATTCGGACTCGGCGCCTTCGTACAGGCGCAGTGCCTCCAGCACGGCCTGTCCCGCCACGTCGCGCAGCAGGCCGTCCCACTGCCCGGCCGCCTGCAGCGCGGCGCGCAGGTCGCGCAGCCAGGCGGCCAGCGCGCGCGGCCGCTGCAAGCTGTCGCGCAGCAGGTTCAGGCGGGCCGCCAGCAGGCCGGCAACCGGCAGGGACTCGCCGACGGCGCGCCACTCGCGCACACCGTGGCGGCGCAACTCTTTCTCGGCAGCAGCGACCTCGGCCGACTCGAAGGCCGGCGCATTCTTGATCCAGTCCAGCACCGCGTCCGTGCCGGTGTTCCAGGTCGCGGCGCGCAGCAGGCCCATCAGGGTCGCGGCGGCGCGCGTGGTGGAGAGTTTCCAGCCGGTTTCGTCGCGCAGGGCGATGCCGGCCTCACCCAGCATGGCGCGCACGCGGCGCGTGAGTTCGCGGTCCTGCGCCACCAGCCCGACCGGGCTGCGGCCCTGCGCCAGATGCGCCAGCACGCAGGCCGCCGCGCGCTGCGCCTCGGCCTCGAAATCGGGCGCCGCATGGACAGACGGCATGCACGACTCGCCGGGCACATCCAGCGAAATCGAGACGGCCCTGTCGCCGAAATGGGCCTGCAGCGCGCCGGTCACCGGCTCGGCCTGGAAACCTTGCAACACCACCAGCAGGTCCACCGCCTTGGCCGCCTGGGGCGAGAACAAGACGTCCGACGGGTAGCTCGACGTCGCCGCCCAGGCCAGCGCGAGCTGGCCCAGCGCCGCCTCGAGTTGCAGTACCGGCGCGTCCAGGCCGGCAAGCAGCGAGGCGCCCAGACCTGTCCCCCAGGCCGGGCGCCGGTCGGGCGGAACCGCCGCCGCCAGCCGGGCCAGCGACGATGCCGCCTCGACCAGGCGCGGGGCCAGCACCTCCTGCTGCGCACCCAGCCCGGCACGCGCCAGCAGCGAGGCGGCGGTCAGGATGTCACGCGCCGCGTCCTGGCGCAGGTCGCCGGCGGCGGGTTCGAAGCCGCCCAGGCGGGTCGCCCAGTTCATGGTGGTTTCGAAACGCGGCAGGAAATGGGTGGCTCCAGCCGTCGCAGCCCACGCGGCTTTGGCCTCGCGCATCAGCTGCGCATAGGGCAGCAGCACCACGGTGCGTGCAGGATGGATGCCGCGCTCTTCGAGCAGGCCGGACAGCTGCGCCGTGACCTGCGCCCAGCAGGCAGCGCCCGGCCCGGAAGGCGCGGGCATGGCATCGCCTATCACGCCCATAGCCGGAACGGGAGGTTTGCTGCGCAACGGGGGGTCTTGGTTTCTGCCACAATGCCTGCAACTTTAGCTTCTATCGACACAATTTCCCTGAACCCTCCCCAAAGGACATGCCATGGCCAGCGAACTGATCAAACATACCACCGATGCCACCTTCGAAGCCGATGTGCTGCAGGCGTCCAAACCGGTGCTGGTGGACTACTGGGCGGAGTGGTGCGGTCCGTGCAAGATGATCGCCCCGATTCTTGACGAAGTCGCCACCGGCTACGACGGCCGCCTGCAGATCGCCAAGATGAATGTCGATGAAAACCGCGACATCCCTGCCAAGTTCGGCATCCGCGGCATCCCGACCCTGATGCTGTTCAAGGACGGCCAGCTCGCCGCCACCAAGGTCGGCGCCATGAGCAAGGCCCAGCTGACTGCCTTCATCGACCAGCAACTGGCCTGAGCCCCACCTGCCAGCACGACGTCCGGCCCCGCTGCCGGCCCGTCGTGTGTGGCAACCTCCCGCCCTCCCCTGCGGACGACACCCTTCAATTTCCTGTCATAATGATTCTGTTCGCTGACCGGCCGCTGCCGGTTGGTTCGAGTTCCCGGTTTGTGAAGCGCCTCTAGCTTCCTTTCAGACCTCCCCCGTTTTTAAAAATGAACTCCGCGAGGAGTTGACTTCACGCAAGGTTTTCCCATGCACTTAAACGAACTCAAGGCACTGCACGTGTCTGAAGTCCTCAAGCAGGCCGAAGAACTCGAGATCGAAAACGTCGGCCGCATGCGCAAGCAGGAGCTGATGTTCGCCATCATCAAGAAGCGCTCCAAGACGGGTGAAACCATCGTCGCCGACGGCGTGCTCGAAGTGCTGCCCGACGGTTTCGGATTCCTGCGGGCGCCGGACTCCAGCTACACCGCGTCCACCGACGACATCTACATCAGCCCGAGCCAGATCCGCCGCTTCAACCTGCATACCGGCGACATGATCGAAGGCGAAGTGCGCACCCCCAAGGACGGCGAGCGCTACTTTGCGCTGAACAAACTCGACAAGGTCAACGACGGCCCGCCGGAAGCGAACAAACACAAGGTGATGTTCGAGAACCTGACGCCGCTGTTCCCGCGCGAGCAGTTCAAGCTCGAGCGCGACATCAAGGGCGAGGAAAACCTGACCAGCCGGATCATCGACATCATCGCCCCCATCGGCAAGGGCCAGCGCGCCCTGCTGGTCGCGCCGCCCAAGTCCGGCAAGACCGTGATGATGCAGAACATCGCCCACGCGATCACCGCCAATTACCCCGAAGTGGTCAT
>JAUXPP010000038.1 GCA_030683705.1 Polaromonas sp.
TCGGCAATTTCATCACTCAGCCTTTTGAATAGCGCAGAGGGAAGGATCCGGAACTCATCACCCTCACGTTCTGACGCGGTAGAGCATATGACATAAAGCTGTATTTTTTTGACGGCGGCGCTGCTATCTTCTGGCCAATCGCTTTTTAAGGCGACTGGACCTTGATTTCCCAATGAAAAAGGCCTCTAAGTATCGCTACCTAGAGGCCTCTATCATTCAATTTGGTCGGTGTGAAAGGATTCGAACCTTCGACCCCTTGCACCCCATGCAAGTGCGCTACCAGGCTGCGCCACACACCGTCTCGAGCCTCAAATTATAACGTGCTTCGCCAGGCCTTCAGTAGGTGGAACTCAGCAGATCACGGATTTCAAACAATTCCCGGCGGACCAGTTGCAGCCGCTGCTGCGCCGCGCTGCTGTCGGGCAAATGGGCGATGTCCAGAACGCTGTCCATGGCGCTGTCCTCGAAATCTGCCGAGTCGCCGAAGTCGTCCAGGATGGAGTCGCCGCCCTCCATCACATCCACACCTTCGAGCATGACTTCGCCGTTGCGGCGCTTGTCGCGCTCGGTTTGCACAATTTCCTGGAGCTTGTTGCGCGCGCCGCTGATGGTAAAGCCCTGGTCGTAGAGCAAATCCCGTATCCTGCGGATCATCAGCACCTCATGGTGCTGGTAGTAGCGCCGGTTGCCACGCCTCTTCATCGGGCGCAACTGCGTGAACTCTTGCTCCCAATAACGGAGCACGTGAGGTTTGACGCCACACAAATCGCTGACTTCGCCGATGGTGAAGTAACGTTTGGCGGGAATGGGGGGGAGAGTTTTCTCCAATTAAATCAATGCGCTAAGCGGTAAAGCTACAAATCTACTCTAAGTCCAAACTTAGTGCAAATAGTTACAAACAGATCGCCGCGATGTGTTGTTTAGGACACATGCCGGGAGTCCCGGCATGGACAGGGAATGTCAGGTTCGGCAGGCTTTCTACCGGCCAGACAAGCTGCAGTGCTTACTCGCCCGGCACCATCAGGGCATCGCCCGCACCGGCGGGCTGGCCCTGGATATGTTCCTTGAGCTTGTGGCTGGCATGGAAGGTGACGACACGGCGTGCCCGGATGGGGATGGATTCCCCGGTGCGGGGGTTGCGCCCGGGTCGCGGCGCCTTGGTGCGGATCTGGAAATTGCCGAAGCCGGAAATTTTCACATCGTTGCCGTCAACCAGACTGTCGGAAATCAGGTCAAAAAACGCGTCGATCATGTCCTTGGATTCGCGCTTGTTCAACCCGATTTGTTCAAACAGCAACTCGGCGAGATGGGCTTTGGTGAGCGCGGGGCTTTCAAGACTTTCAACGGAAAATTCCACGCTGCGCTCCTCGCTGATAACTGTTGTTGTTGAAAACCTCAGGCACGCAAACGCGCCTGCACCCGGGCCTGGAGACTGGACAACACGGCCTGGGTGACCGCCTCGATTTGTTCCTCGGTCAGTGTAGCGTCGCCGCCGCCAAGGACCAAGCGCACCGCGAGGCTTTTTTCGCCGGCTTGCATGGCGGTGTTGCCTTGTTGCGGACGGTAGACATCAAACAACGTGGCCGACTTCAGCAGGCCGGCGGTGCTGGCGCCATGGATGGCCGCCATCAGGGCGGCGTGTGTCACCGCTTCGTCCACGATCACCGCGATATCGCGTTCGACCGGCTGCAGCTTGCTCACCGGCTGGAACACGGGAACCGGACGTTGCAACAGGGCATCGAGATCGAGTTCGAAGAGCATGGGCGCCTGCGCCAGTTCATAGGCCTGGCGCCACTGCGGGTGCAACTCGCCAATGAAGCCGATGTCCCGCCCGTCAATGCTCACGCCGGCACAGCGCCCAGGGTGCATGGCCGGATGGCTGGCCGGCGTGAACACCGGCTGCAGCGGCGCCAGCAGCGCCTGCACGTCGCCCTTGAGGTCGAAAAAGTCCACGCCCTTGTCGGACAGGCTCCATTGCAGGCTCTCGCGCGGGCCATACGCCAGGCCCGCCACCCGCATCGGCTGGTCGAAGCCGGCCACCGTGGTGTCGGTATTCCGGCTGGACGGGTCGCGCAAGAACACACGCCCCAGTTCGAACACGTTGATACGCGCGGCCTTGCGGTCCAGGTTGAATTTCAGCACCTGCAGCAGCGAGCCCAGCAGCGACGAACGCATCACGCTCATCTGGCTGGCAATCGGGTTCAGCAGCTTGATCGGGTTGGGGTTGCCGGCGAGTTCATGCTCCCAGCGTTCCTCGACAAAGCTGAAGTTGATGGTTTCCTGGTAGCCCAGGCCGGCCAGCGCGCGGCGCACGGCAAATGCGCTGCGCTGCGCCTCCGGGCGCACACGCGCGGTGATGGGCGCCAGCGGCGGTGTGGCCGGCAACTGCTGGTAGCCGACCAGGCGCACCACTTCCTCGATCAGGTCTTCCTCGATCTGCAGGTCGAAGCGGTAGCTCGGTGGCGTGACCGTCAGCGTGCCCTCGCCCTCCGTCACCGTCAGGCCGAGGCGCCGCAGCGCGTCAGCGCACTGCGCCTGCGTCAAGGGCATGCCGATGACCTTGACGGCGCGCGCCACCCGCAAGCTCACGGGGGCGGCCACAGGCATGTTGACGCGCACATCGTCCACCGGTCCGCAGACCGTGTCCGGCGTGCCGCAAATTTCGAGAATCAGTTGCGTGATGCGCTCGATGTGCTCGACCGTCTGGCCGGGATCCACACCGCGCTCGAAGCGATGCCCGGCATCGGTCGAAAAGTTGTAGCGGCGCGAACGCCCGGCAATCGCCTTGGGCCACCAGAAGGCGGCCTCGACATAGATGTTTTCTGTCGCATCCGACACGGCGGTGGCGTCGCCGCCCATGATGCCGGCCAGCGACTCGACCTGCTGGCCATCGGCAATCACGCCGACTTTTTCATCGACCGTCACGGTGTTGCCGTTGAGCAGCTTGAGCGATTCGCCCGCCTTGCCCCAGCGCACATCCAGGCCGCCGTGAATCTTGTCGAGGTCGAAAATGTGCGAGGGCCGGCCCAGCTCGAACATCACGTAGTTCGAAATATCCACCAGCGCGGTGACGCTGCGCTGGCCGCAACGCGCCAGCCGGTCCACCATCCAGGACGGGGTGGCGGCTTTGGTGTTGACGTGGCGCACAACGCGTCCGGAAAAGCGGCCGCACAGGTCCGGCGCGCTGATGCTCACGGCCAGCTTGTCCGTGCCCGCCACCGTGGCCGGCGGGAACGCCGGTGTTTTGAGTGGCGCACCGGTCAGCGCGGCCACTTCACGGGCAACGCCATACACACTCAGGCAATGCGCGAGATTGGGCGTGAGCTTGAGGGTGAACAGCGTGTCATCGAGATTCAGGTGAACACGGATGTCCTGGCCAAGCGGCGCATCGGCAGCGAGCTCCAGCAGGCCGGCATGGTCTTCGGACAGCTTGAGCTCACGCGCAGAACACAACATGCCCTGGCTCTCGACACCACGCAGCTTGCCGACCTTGATCAGGAAAGGCTTGCCGTCGTCACCCGGCGGCAGTTCTGCGCCCACCAGCGCGCACGGCACCTTGATGCCAACACGCGCGTTCGGCGCGCCGCAAACGATGTTGAGCAGGGCGCCCTGCCCCACATCCACCTGGCAGACACGCAGGCGGTCAGCATCGGGGTGCTGCACCGCTTCGCGGATTTCGCCGACGACAATTTTGCTGAACGGCGGTGCCACCGGTTTGAGGTCTTCGACCTCCAGACCGGCCATGGTCAGGGTCTCGGCCAGGGCCTCGGTACTCAGCGGGGGGTTGCAGAATTCGCGCAACCAGGATTCGGGGAATTGCATGTGTGGATCAAGCCTGGTGGGTTACTGGAACTGCGACAGGAAACGCAGGTCGCCGTCGAAGAACAGCCGCAAGTCATTGACGCCATACCGCAGCATGGTCAGCCGGTCCGGCCCCATGCCAAAGGCAAAACCGATGTAGTGCTCGGGGTCCAGGCCCATGTTGCGCACCACGTTCGGGTGCACCTGGCCGGAGCCGGCCACTTCCAGCCAGCGGCCGGCCAGCGGCCCGGTCTGGAACTGGATATCGCTCTCGGCACTGGGTTCGGTGAACGGAAAAAAGCTGGGCCGGAAACGCAGCACCAGGTCGTCGCTTTCAAAAAAGGTCCGGCAGAAGTCGGTGAACACCACCTTCAGGTCCTTGAAACTCACGTTCTCGCCTATCCACAGGCCTTCGCACTGGTGGAACATCGGCGAATGGGTGGCATCGCTGTCGACGCGATAGGTGCGCCCCGGCGCAATCACGCGGATCTCCGGCATCACGCCACCGCCGTCAATCAGCGCGCGGTGCTTCTTGACATGTTGCACCGCGTAGCGGATCTGCATCGGGCTGGTGTGGGTGCGCAGCAGGTTGGGGGCGGTCTCGGTACCGCCCTCGACATAAAAAGTGTCGTGCATGGAACGCGCCGGATGATCCTCGGGCGTGTTCAGTGCGGTGAAGTTAAACCAGTCGGTCTCGATCTCGGGACCCTGCGCCACGTCGAAGCCCATGGAGCCGAAGATCGCCTCGATGCGCTCCAGCGTCAGCGACACCGGATGCAGGCCGCCCTGGGGCCGCTGGCGGCCCGGCAGGCTCACATCCAGCGCCTCGGCCTTGAGCTGGAGCTGGAGCTCGGCGTCGGCCAGCGCCTGGCGGCGCGCAGTCAGCGCCGCCTCGATGGCCTGCTTGGCGAGGTTGATGGCGGCGCCGCGGGACTTCTTTTCATCCACCGGCAAGGCGGCCAGGCCTTTCATCAGCTCGGTGATGCGCCCGGCCTTGCCCAGGAACTGGGCTTTCGCGTTTTCCAGGTCGGCGGGGGTGACGGCTTGCGCAAAACCGGCTTGGGCCGAATCCACCAGGGCATCGAGTTCGTTCATAAAATTCTTGTCAGTAGCAGGCCCACCGGCCTGCGCTTTTGCACGCAACCCGGTCAAAGAAAAAGGGCCAGAGCCTTTTCAAGCTCCAGCCCCCGTCTTTTGTGCGTATCCAGCTATCAAATCAATAGCTGGCTACCCCTCAAAATCAAGCAGCCAGCTTGGCCTTGACCTGTTCCACAATCGCGCCGAAAGCGGCGCTGTCATGAATCGCCATGTCCGAGAGCACCTTGCGGTCGATCTCGATGCCGGCTTTTTTCAGGCCGTTGGCGAACTGGCTGTAGGTCATGCCGAACGAACGGCTGGCGGCGTTGATACGCGCAATCCAGAGGCGACGGAACACGCGCTTTTTGGTGCGGCGGTCACGGTAGGCATATTGCCCGGCCTTCATCACCGCTTCTTTGGCGACCCGGAAGACATTGCCGCGGCGGCCGCGGAAACCTTTTGCAAGGGCGAGAACTTTTTTGTGGCGGGCGCGAGCCGTTACACCACGTTTGACGCGAGGCATGTGAGTACTCCTTGTTCGTCGTTAATTAAATGCCCATGCCCGGCAGCATTTGCGCCATGTGACCCATGTTGGTCTCATGAACTGCAACTGCACCACGCAGGTGACGTTTGTTTTTGGTGGTCTTCTTGGTCAGGATGTGACGCTTGAAGGCTTGACCGCGCTTGACGGTGCCACCAGGACGAACGCGGAAACGCTTTTTGGCGCCGCTTTTGGTCTTCATTTTGGGCATTGAATGCTCCTTTTCATTTGTGCTCGTGAGGCGCTGCGAACCTTTACGCAGACTTGATGGCCCCGAGCCACTTGTGTGGCGAGTTGTTAGCTCTCCACTGGTTGTGGCGACTTTCACATCACCACCTTTGGAAAGCAGTGTGACCTGCCTCCGCGGGACATGCTTTCGCATCCCCCTGAAGAACCTGCCGGTAACCACACCTGCAGGTTCAAATTCTTCCTTGCGACAGCGCCCTCAGGCGTTGGTCGATGCAGCCGGTGCCGCTTCCGCGGGCGCCGCTGCGGGCTTGGCAACCACCTTCTTCTTGCCCGGCGCGATCATCATGACCATCTGCCGGCCTTCGAGCTTGGGAAACTGCTCCACCACAATCAAATCAGCCAACTCGTCTCGGATACGCGCCAGCAGGGCCAGACCCAGTTCCTGGTGCGTGATCTCGCGACCGCGAAAACGCAAGGTGATCTTGCATTTGTCGCCCTCTTCCAAAAAGCGCTTGATATTGCGCAATTTGATGTTGTAGTCACCATCGTCGGTACCGGGCCGGAACTTGATTTCCTTGACCTCGATGACCTTTTGCTTGGACTTCGCTTCCGCCGCCTTTTTCTGCTCGGCGTACTTGAACTTGCCGTAATCCATCAACCTGCACACCGGCGGAACCGCCGTGGGGGAGATTTCAACAAGATCAACGTCCGCCTCACCTGCCAGGCGCAGGGCTTCCATGATGCTGACAACGCCCAAAGGCTCATTGTCCGGCCCTGTCAGGCGTACTTCAGGGGCCATGATTTCACGGTTCAAGCGGTGCTTGCGTTCTTCACGGTGACGGCGGTCACGAAATTCAGTAGCGATGGTTGTAATCCTGTAAACATTGCTATAAAAGCTATAGCGGCCTGCGCCCGTCCTGCAAGGACGAATACCCGATTTGACTCACAAAGAAGTCAACAATCAGGCTTTTTGGGTAATGTCAGAAGCAATCGTCTGGACGAAGGCTTCGAGTGACATGACGCCAAGGTCTTTGTTACCCCGGGCGCGCACGGCAACTGCGCCGGCTTCC
>JAUXPP010000045.1 GCA_030683705.1 Polaromonas sp.
CGCTTCGCTGCGGGCAACCTGCGGTGCTCGCAAAAAATGGGGTCGAGCTCGAACTCGCCTTCGGCTCAGACAATCGCTCGCCCTGATCCATTTTTTGCTGCGCTCCTAGGCCCAGCCCGACGGGTGGGGGACAAACCAATGCGGGGACAGAAATCCGGAGTGCAGGAAGCGCCAAGCGCTTCCTGCCCGGGAATCCCAACGAACGGTCATGTTTGCACGCGAGCGCAGCGCACGCGGCCAAATGAGGTCCCCCTCCATCGCCCAGCGGGGCGAGGGAGGGGCTAGGGGTGGGAGTGGGGAGTCAGACCTACTGTCTCAGGCAGACCGCAGCCGCAGCGTGACGCAGGCGAAGAGGTCAGTCCGCGGTTACCTCAAACCGCGCCGTCAACTCCCCCAGATTCAACTCCCCCAACACCTCCCCCAGCCTCTGCTGCGCCTGCCGCGTCTTGGCAGCATTCG
Source organism: Polaromonas sp. (assembly GCA_030683705.1). Taxonomy (GTDB): domain Bacteria; phylum Pseudomonadota; class Gammaproteobacteria; order Burkholderiales; family Burkholderiaceae_C; genus Polaromonas. Next base: position 460 of record JAUXPP010000045.1, read on the forward strand.
GCGTGGCCGGGCGGCTGGCGATGATGAGTTCGTTTTTCATCGAATGCTCCCAGCCCACCAGCTCGGTCACCGTCACCTGGTAACCATTCGCCTCCAGCTGCAGGCAACGCAACACATTGGTAATCTGGCTGCCGAATTCGCGGGTGTGCAGCGGATGGCGCCAGAGTTCGGCCAGCGGATTTTTCGACAGGCTCAGCGCCTTGTTCTTGCGCAGCACCCCGGCCACCTCGGCCTGGCAGCAGGGCACCAGCACCATGTGCCGTGCCTGTTTGGCCAGTCCGAAGGCAATCGCGTCATCGGTGGCGGTGTCGCAGGCATGCAGCGCGGTCACGATGTCCACCTGCGCCGGCAGTTCCGCCGAAGTCGTGGCCTGCTGCACCGACAAATTCAGGAAGGCCATGTGGGCAAAACCCAGGCGCTGCGCGAGTTCACGCGACTTGTCCACCAGCTCGGCCCGGGTTTCGATGCCGTAAATTTTTCCGGCGGGTTTGTCGCCCGCTTGCGCCACGTTGAAAAACAGGTCGTACAGGATGAAGCCGAGGTAGGACTTGCCGGCGCCGTGGTCGGCCAGCGTGAAGGCCCGACCCCCTGCAGACACCTCCTCGAGCAGGGGCGCGATGAACTGGTACAGGTGGTAGACCTGCTTGAGCTTGCGCCGTGTGTCCTGGTTGAGTTTGCCCTCTCGCGTCAGGATGTGCAGTTCCTTGAGCAGTTCAATCGACTGGCCAGCGCGGATTTCCGCTATCACCTGTGCGGGCTGCCCCAGGGAGGACGAAGGGCGCGCAGGCTGGCCTTTGCGGGGGGTACTATTTTTGGGCATGGCCCTGAAGTCTAGCGCCCGGGCCGATATGCCGGGATGGAGGGATTGTTATTTATATTGCACACAATTTAATTGTGAGCTATAATTCAACCATGTCGAACAAAATCGATGCCATGCTCAAGCTGGACAACCAGCTGTGTTTTGCGCTGTACTCCACCTCGCTGGCCATGACCAAGCTGTACAAGCCGCTGCTGGACGAGCTGGGGCTGACCTATCCGCAGTACCTGGCCATGCTGGTGTTGTGGGAGCAGGACGGCCTGATGGTGTCGGAGATCGGCGAGCGCCTGTACCTCGATTCCGGCACGCTGACGCCGCTGCTCAAGCGCCTGGAAGCCGCCGGCCTGATTGCCCGCATCCGTGCCGTGGAGGACGAACGCCGTGTCCACATCACGCTGACCGCCGCCGGCCGCAAGCTCAAGAGCCGCGCCGCAAAAATCCCCGGTTGCATCCTGGAAGCCAGCCAGTGCTCCATTCCCGAACTGACCGCCCTGACCCGGCAAATGCGAACCCTGCGCGAGCGGCTGCTGGTCGCTTAAGCCCTCTTTCCCAAGCTTTTCAACCCGCTTCATCCTGAAGCAATCTCCCAAGGAAAAACCATGACCACACTCGACAAAGTCCTGTACACCGCCAAAGCCCACACCACCGGCGGCCGCGACGGCCAGTCCAAAAGTGATGACGGCCGCCTGGACGTGACGCTGAGCTCGCCCGGCACCGCCGGCACCGGCACCAACCCCGAGCAGCTGTTTGCCGCTGGTTATTCGGCCTGTTTCATCGGCGCCATGAAGGCCGTCGCCGGCAAGATGAAAGTCACGCTGCCTGCCGATCTGGCGATCGACGCCGAAGTGGACTTGGGCCCCATCCCCAATGCCTACGGCATCGCCGCCCGCCTGAACGTCAGCCTGCCGGGCATGGACCGCGCCGCCGCGCAAAGCCTGATCGACGCTGCCCACCAGGTCTGCCCCTATTCGAACGCGACCCGCGGCAACATCGACGTGACCATCACCCTGAAGTAAAGCCCCCACGCTGGTCGCTTCGCGTACTGCGCTGCCCCCCAAGGGGGCCGTGCTTGCTCGGGGCGGCCCTTCGCGGCGCACATCACCCGCGCGCTTTCACTTCGTGTAAAGCGGTCTTCTTGTGAATGCTGTCGCCAAAGCGGCCCGCCGGTGTTGAGCCGGCGGGCTTTTTCGCTTATGTTCGGCTGCATGAGCACCACCACCCTCCTCGTCCGAAAAAACCGGCTGACCGACACCCGCCTGCACAGCGCCGAGGCCAGCCCGCTGGTCGACGGCCAGGTTCGGATACATGTCGATTCCTTCGCGCTGACCTCCAACAACATCACCTACGCGGCCTTTGGCGACGCGATGAACTACTGGCAGTTTTTCCCGACGGCCGAAGACGGTTGGGGCATCATCCCGGTCTGGGGCTTCGGCACCGTGCGGCAGTCGCTGCACCCGGGTGTGGCCGTCGGTGAAAAAATCTACGGCTACTTCCCGATGGCGTCCGAAGCCGTGCTGAACCCGGCGCGGCTGGACAGCAGCGGTTTCTACGACGCTGCGCCGCACCGGCGCGAACTGCATCCGATCTACAACCAGTACCTGCGCTGCAACACCGACCCGTTCTACACCGGGTCCAGCGAAGCGCTGCAGGCGCTGCTGCGGCCGCTGTACATGACCTCCTTCCTGATCGACGACTTCCTCGCCGACAACGATTTTTTCGGCGCTTCCGGCGGCGCCATGTTGCTGTCCAGCGCCTCGAGCAAGACCGCCTATGGCACAGCCTTCCAGCTGGCCCAGCGCCCCGGCATCGAGGTCATCGCCCTGACCTCGCCCGGCAATGTGGCCTTCTGCGAAAGCCTGGGCTGTTACAGCCGGGTGTTGACCTACGACCAGCTGGATCAGATCGCCGCCGACCGTGCCTGCATCTACATCGACTTCGCCGGCAACGCCAAACTGCGCCACGCCATCCACAGCCGCTTCGTCAACCTGAAGTACAGCTGCGCCATAGGCGGCACCCATGTCAGCGAACTCGGCGGCGGCAAGGACTTGCCTGGCCCGCGCGCCACGCTGTTTTTTGCACCGGCGCAGATCAAGAAGCGCAGCGCCGACTGGGGCAAGGAAGGCCTGGGCCAGCGCCTGGTGCAGGCCTGGCAGGCCTTCAGCACCCGCGTCGGACAAGGGCCCACGCCCTGGCTGCAGGTGCAGCAGCACCAGGGTGAAGCCGCCGTGGCCGCGGCCTACCAGCAGGTGCTGGCCGGCGCGGGGGACCCGCGCACCGGGCATATTCTGGCCTTCTGACAGCAGCCGTAAGGCGCTATTGTTTTTATAGCTGCTCACGCTTGCCAGCCATGGGCTGGCGGCCTGTTTTACGCATTCACCAGGCGTGGGGCCGGAACAACGACAATGGGGGCATGATTGACGAGTCCCTGACCGACCTGCCACCGACCGCGATGCCGCCCGAGGCGCTGCACGCCTACGAAAAGCTCACGCCCGACGTGGTGCTCGATGCGCTGGCCAGCGTGGGCCTGCTGGGCGACGGCCGACTGATGGCGCTGTCGAGTTATGAAAACCGCGTCTACCAGGTGCACCTTGAAACCCCGGCCGGCACGGGCGACGCGGCCGGCGACATCGTCGTCGTCAAGTTCTACCGCCCTGGCCGCTGGAGCGACCTGCAGATTGTCGAAGAACATGACTTCGCCGCCGAGCTGATGGCGGCCGAGATCCCGGTGGTCGGCGCGCTGGTCATCGAGGGCCGCACCCTGCACCACTTCCAGGGTTTCAGTTTCAGCGTGTCTCCGCGCCGCGGCGGGCGCCGGCCCGAGCTGGAGGATTTCAGCGTGCTCGAATGGATAGGCCGTTTCCTCGCGCGCATCCACACCGTCGGCAGTGCCCGGCCCTTCCAGCACCGGCCCGCGCTGGATATCCAGACCTTCGGCTTCGCGAGCCGCGACCTGCTGCTGGCCGGCAACTACCTGCCGCTGGACATGGCCTCGCGCTGGCTCAAGGCGTTCGAGCAGGCCATGGACGTGGCGCAGGCAGTGTTTGAAAGCGTCGGCGACATCCGCAGCCTGCGCCTGCACGGCGACTGCCACCCCGGCAACATCCTGTGGACACCGGAAGGCCTGGACGGCGCGGGCCCGCATTTTGTCGATCTCGACGATGCGCGCAGCGGACCAGCGGTGCAGGACCTGTGGATGCTGCTGTCGGGCGACCGCACGCAATGCCTGCGGCAGCTCGGCGCGCTGGTCGATGGTTATGAGGAGTTCCGCGAATTCGACCGCCGCGAGCTGGCCCTGATCGAGCCGCTGCGCACCCTGCGCCTGGTGCATTACAGCGCCTGGCTGGCGCAGCGCTGGCACGACCCGATTTTCCCGATCAACTTCCCGTGGTTCGGCTCCAGCGACTACTGGAAGGGCCAGGTCGACATGCTGGAAGAACAGACCGAAGCCATGCAGGAAGCGCCGCTGGTTGCCTGAGTCGGGTGTTCAGCGAAACTCGGTTTCCAGAATGTCGATCGCGTGATCCGGGCCGCTGCACATCGCCGGAGCCCGGGTCGCTGGCGGCGTCAAGCCAATGCCCCTGCCGACTGGCGCACCGGTGGCATCGATGTCGCGGCACACGGGCAGATCGGTTAAGGTGTGGCTTGGGGTGGCCGACCAAGGCCGACAGAAGGACACCATGACCACAACACTGCACCTGCTCAGCGGCGGCGCCGCCAAGGGACTTGTCACCACGCTGCAGGACCGCTTTCTTGCGCAAAGCGGCCTGGCGATCGAAGGCCGCTTCGACGCCGTCGGCAAAATGAAGGACCAGCTGCTGGCCGGCGCGCCCTGCGACGTCGTCATCCTGACCAGCGCCCTGATCACGCAACTGACCGAAAGCTGCGATGTGGCATCGGGCAGCGCGCGGCCGTTGGGCCTGGTCAAAACCGGCCTCGCCGTGAAAGCCGGTGCCCCTGTCCCGCCGCTGGCGACGGTGGCTCAGTTCCGGCAGGCCCTGCTGGCGGCCGGCGCGATTTATTTTCCGGATCCCGAACAGGCCACGGCCGGCATCCACTTCATGAAGCTGATGCACCTGCTGGGTGTCGATACCGAGATGGCCGGGCGTTTGCACCCGCATTCCAACGGCGCGGCCGCGATGCAGGCGCTGGCGCAATCGAGCGAACCCGGGGCCATCGGCTGTACCCAGGTCACGGAAATCCTGTTTGCGCCTGGTGTGCAATTTGCCGCCAACCTGCCCAGGGAATTCGAGCTGGCCACGGTCTACACCGCCGCCGTCAGCAGCCGTGCCGCGCAGCCCCGCGCCGCCGCTGCGCTGATCGAGATGCTCACCAGCGACGAAGCCGCCGGGCTTCGCAGCGCCGGCGGCTTCGAACCGCTGCCCGAGTAAGACGGACCTACAGCAGCAAGGTATTGACCCGCTTCACATAAGCCGCCGGATCATCCGGCATGCCGCCTTCGGCCAGCAGCGCCTGGTCGAACAGGATATGGGCCAGGTCGTCGAAATGCTCGCTGCCTTCGAGCTTTTGCACCAGCGGATGCTGGGCATTGACTTCCAGGATAGGCTTGACCTCGGGCGCGGCCTGGCCGGCCTGCTTGAGCATGCGGGCCAGCTGTGTGGACATGTCGCCGTCCTGCACCACCAGGCAGGCAGGTGAATCGACCAGGCGCGTGGTGGCGCGCACGTCGGTGGCCTTGTCTTTCAGCGCTTCCTTGAGCCGGTCCAGCACGGGCTTGAACTGGGCCTGCGCTTCTTCCGCGGCTTTTTTCTCGTCCTCGTCCTGCAGCTTGCCGAGGTCCACCGCGCCCTTGGCCACCGATTGCAGCGGCGTGCCGTCGAACTCGTGCAGGTAGTTCAGCGCCCACTCGTCGACGCGGTCTGTCATCAACAGCACCTCGATGCCCTTCTTGCGGAAGATCTCGAGTTGCGGGCTGTTCTTGCCCGCGGCCTGGGTGTCGGCCGTGATGTAATAAATCGCGTCCTGTCCCTCCTTCATGCGCGCCTTGTAGTCGGCAAAACCCACGCTGGTGGTGTCGGTGGTCGAGCTGGCAAAACGCAGCAGTTTGGCCAGGCGTTCGCGGTTGGCAAAGTCTTCGCCCAGGCCTTCCTTGAGCACCGCGCCGAACTCGGCGTAGAAGCTGGCGAACTTTTCCGGCTCGTTGGCGGCCAGGTCCTCGATCATGGACAGGACGCGTTTGGTGCAGCCTTCACGAATCGCCTTGACCGCGCGGCTTTCCTGCAGCAGCTCGCGCGAGACGTTGAGCGGCAGGTCGGCCGAATCGACCACACCCTTGACGAAACGCAGGTAGACCGGCAGCAGGGCCTGCGCGTCGTCCATGATGAAGACGCGCTTGACGTAGAGCTTGACGCCTGCCGCCTTGTCGCGGTTGAACAGGTCCATGGGCGCCTTGGACGGGATGAACAGCAGCTGCGTGTATTCCGTCGAGCCCTCAACGCGGTTGTGCGTGCTGGCCAGCGGCGGGTTCTGGTCGTAGCTGATCTGTTTGTAGAACTCGTCGTACTGCTCCTGCGTGATGTCTTTTTTGGCACGCGTCCAGAGTGCCGCCGCCTGGTTCACGGTTTCCCACTCGTCGGTGGTGACCATCTCGCCGGGCTGGTCGTTTTCGCCCTCTTTCCATTCTTCCTTCTTCA
>JAUXPP010000046.1 GCA_030683705.1 Polaromonas sp.
GTGCTGACCGCCGACGGCTGGTACCACACCAGCGATGCCGGCTTTCTCGACGCCGCCGGCCACCTGAAGATCATCGACCGCGTGAAAGACGTGGGCCGCATCAGGGGCGGCGCCAACGACGGCGCGATGTTTGCGCCCAAATATGTGGAGAACAAGCTCAAGTTCTTCCCGCACATCAAGGAAGTGGTGGCCTACGGCGACGGCCGCGAGAAAGTCTGCGTGATGCTCAACATCGACTTCGACGCGGTGGGCAATTGGGCCGAGCGGCGCAACCTGCCCTATGCCGGCTACACCGACCTGGCGCAGAAGCCGGAGGTCTACCAGCTGATCAAGGAGTGTGTGGAGAAGGTCAATGCCGACCTGAGCGTGGACACCCTGCTGGCCGGCTCCCAGATCAGCCGCTTCCTGGTGCTGCACAAGGAGCTCGACGCGGACGACGGCGAACTGACCCGGACCAACAAGGTGCGCCGTGGCTTCATCGCCGACAAATACCAGCCCCTGATAGACGCGCTGTACAGCGGCAAGACCGAACAATTCATTGAAACCGTGGTCAAGTTCGAGGACGGCCGCAGCGGCAGCGTCAGCGCGACGCTGAAGATTTCCGACGCGTTGACCTTTGCACCGGTGAAGGCAGCAGCATGAACTACAAAATCTCAAACTGCAGCATCGGCCGCCGCGCCGGGCCGTCCCAAGCAAGGCCAGCCCCCTCGGGGGGCAGCGAAGTACGCGTAGCGACAAGCGTGGGGGCTCGTTCAGCATGAAAAAGATCGGCGACGTCATCCTCGACGTCAACAACATCAGCCTGAGCTTCGGCGGCGTCAAGGCCCTCGCGGACATTTCCTTCAATGTGAAGGAGCATGAAATCCGCGCCATCATCGGCCCCAACGGCGCCGGCAAAAGCTCCATGCTCAACTGCATCAACGGCGTCTACACGCCGCAGCAGGGCTCCATCACCTTCCGCGGCCAGACCTTCAAACACATGAACAGCCACCAGGTCGCGGTGATGGGCGTGGCGCGCACCTTCCAGAACCTGGCGCTGTTCAAGGGCATGAGCGTGCTCGACAACATCATGTCCGGCCGCAACCTCAAGATCAAGAGCAATCTGCTGCTGCAGGCGCTGCGCATCGGCCCCGCGCAGAAGGAAGAATTCCAGCACCGCGAAGCCGTCGAAAAAATCATCGACTTCCTGGAAATCCAGGCCTACCGCAAGACGCCGGTCGGCCAGTTGCCCTACGGACTGCAAAAACGCGTGGACCTCGGCCGCGCGCTGGCCATGGAGCCGCAGGTCTTGCTGCTCGACGAACCCATGGCCGGCATGAACGTCGAGGAAAAGCAGGACATGTGCCGCTTTGTGCTGGACGTCAACGACGAGTTCGGCACCACCGTGGTCCTGATCGAACACGACATGGGCGTGGTGATGGACATCTCCGACCGCGTCGTGGTGCTCGACTACGGCAAGAAGATCGGCGACGGCACACCCGACGAAGTCCGCAACAACCCGGACGTGATCAAGGCTTACCTCGGAACGAGTCACTGAATATGCACAACAAGCAACACACAGGCACTTTCTTTTCCAGCGGCCGCGACGGAACCGGCTTTGCCGGGCCGAATGCGGCGTCCCCTGGAAGGGGAGAGGCGGCTACGCGCAGCGAGCCCGCAACAGGGGTGAGGTAAATCCTGATGGCTTTTTTTCTTGAAACTCTATTAGGCGGCCTGATGGCCGGCATGCTGTATTCGCTGGTGGCACTGGGCTTTGTGCTGATCTTCAAGGCCTCCGGTGTTTTCAATTTCGCGCAGGGCGCGATGGTGCTGTTTGCGGCGCTGGCGATGGCGCGCTTTTCGCAATGGATTCCCGAGTGGACCGGCATCGAGAGTCCGGTCGTGGCCAACATCGCCGCCTTCGTGATTGCCGCCCTGATCATGTTTGCCGTCGCCTGGTTCATCGAGCGCCTGGTGCTGCGCCACCTGGTCAACCAGGAAGGCGCCACACTGCTGATGGCCACGCTGGGCATTGCCTACTTCATGGAAGGGCTGGGCCAGACGATTTTCGGCAGCAACATCTACAAGATCGACATCGGCATGCCCAAGGACCCGGTGTTCGTGCTGGATTCGGTGTTCCCCGGCGGCATCCTGATCAACAAGGAAGACCTCTACGCGGCACTGATCGCCGCCGTGCTGGTCGCTGCGCTCAGCATCTTTTTCCAGAAGACCGCCACCGGCCGGGCCCTGCGCGCCGTGGCCGACGACCACCAGGCCGCGCAGTCCATCGGCATCCCACTGAACCGCATCTGGGTCATCGTCTGGTGCGTGGCCGGCGTGGTGGCGCTGGTGGCCGGAATGATCTGGGGCAGCAAGCTGGGCGTGCAGTTTTCGCTGGCAACCGTGGCCTTGCGCGCCCTGCCCGTGGTGATCCTGGGCGGCCTGACCTCGGTGCCCGGCGCCATCATCGGCGGCCTGATCATCGGCGTGGGTGAAAAGTTGTCCGAGGTTTATCTGGGCCCCTACGTGGGTGGCGGCATCGAGATCTGGTTTGCCTACGTGCTGGCCCTCGGCTTCCTGCTGTTCCGTCCGCAAGGCCTGTTCGGCGAAAAAATAATCGATCGTGTATGAAATACACGATCAACACGCTCGCGGGTTCTTCGCCGGATACGGCGAAGGATTATTTTTCAGCGAAGACTCACTTTGCGCAGCAAAGTTAAGCGAAGCGCGTCGCAGCTAAAAGATCAACGAGATACCCCAATATGTTCTACAGAGAAAACGGCCAATTCAAAACCAGCTACCGGGCGGACCAGCAGATCTTCCCGATCCTGCAGGACCGCATCGCCATCGCGCTGCTGCTGGCCATCGCCTTTGTGGCGGTACCGCTGCTGGCCAGCGACTACCTGTTTCGCGCCATCCTGATTCCCTTCGTCATCATGTCGCTGGCGGCGCTGGGCGTGAACATCCTGGTCGGTTACTGCGGCCAGATTTCGCTGGGCTCCGGCGCCTTCATGGCCGTGGGGGCCTACGGCGCCTACAACATCTTTGTGCGCATTCCCGGCATGCCGCTGGTTCCGGCCCTGATCCTGGGCGGCCTGTGCGCGACTTTCTTCGGCATCCTGTTCGGCCTGCCCAGCCTGCGGGTCAAGGGGCTGTACCTCGCGGTGGCCACGCTGGCCGCGCAATTTTTCGCCGACTGGATGTTCCTGCGCATCAAGTGGTTCACGCTGGACACGCCTTCGGGCTCCGTCTCGGTGTCCAACCTGCAGGTATTCGGCATGCCCATCGAAAGCGCGGTCAGCCGTTACCTGTTCTGCCTGTGCATCCTGGCGGTCATCGCGCTGCTGGCCAAGAACCTGGTGCGCAGCGCGATTGGCCGGGAGTGGATGGCCATCCGCGACATGGACGTGGCCGCCGCCGTCATCGGCATTCGCCCGATGTACGCCAAGCTCAGCGCCTTCGCTGTCAGTTCCTTCATCATCGGCGTGGCCGGCGCCCTGTGGGCCTTTGTTTATCTGGGCGCATGGGAACCGGCGGCCTTCTCGGTGGACCAGTCCTTCCGTCTGCTGTTCATGGTCATCATCGGCGGACTCGGCTCCATCATGGGCAGCTTTTTCGGCGCCGCTTTCATCGTGGTGCTGCCGATCGCACTCAACCAGTTTTTGCCCGTCTTGCTGGGCCTGTTCGGCATCGAGATCTCCACCGCCGGGGTCTCGCATGCCGAGCTGATGATTTTCGGGGGCCTGATTGTCTGGTTCCTGATTGTGGAACCGCACGGGCTGGCCAAACTCTGGTCGGTCGGCAAGCAGAAGATGCGGCTCTGGCCCTTCCCCCACTAGCCATGCGCGCTCGCCCATCGCGATGCTGGAAACCAGATGCGCCGTGGGCGGGGAACGTTGACTGAGGTGTTGGTTTTTGCAGGTGTATGTTAATTTTTTGGAGACAACAATGAAAGTTCGTAACTTGATATTGGCAGCGGCAGTTCTTGCCACTGGCGCAACGTCCGTCGTGACGACCAGCGCATTCGCTCAGGCCAAGGAGCAGTTCATTCCGGTGCTGTCCTACCGCACCGGCCCGTATGGACCGAATGGCGCGCCCTGGGCCAACGGTTACGTGGACTACCTCAAGCTGACCAACGCCCGCGGCGGCATCAACGGCGTGAAAATCTCGTTCGAGGAATGCGAGACCGGCTACGACACGGCGCGCAGCGTCGAGTGTTACGAACGCCTCAAGAGCAAGGGCGCTTCGCTGGTGCAGCCGCTGTCCACCGGCGCGACCTTTGCGCTGACCGAAAAGGCACCGGTCGACAAGATCCCCGTGGTCACCATCGGTTACGGCCGCAGCGAAAGCGCGGACGGCACGGTGTTCAAGTGGAACTTCCCGATCGCCGGTACCTACTGGGTGGCGGCCGACGCCATCCTGCAGGCCATTGCCAAGAAGGAAGGCGGCTTTGACAAGCTCAAGGGCAAGCGCATCGCGCTGGTTTACCACGACAGCCCGTATGGCAAGGAACCCATCCCCCTGATGCAGGAACGTGCAGCCATGCACGGTTTCAACCTGCAACTGCTGCCCGTCACGGCGCCTGGCGTCGAGCAAAAGGCCACCTGGCTGCAGATCCGCCAGTCACGCCCCGACTATGTGGCACTGTGGGGCTGGGGTGTGATGAACTCGACCGCCATCAAGGAAGCCCAGGCCACCGGCTACCCGCGCGAGAAGATGTATGGCGTGTGGTGGGCTGGCGCGGAACCTGATGTGAAAGACGTCGCCGACGGCGCCAAGGGCTACAACGCGGTGACCATGCAGCACGGCGCCGAACCCAACGCCAAGGTCGTCAAGGACATCCTGTCCATGGTGCACGGCAAGGGCCAGGGCACGGGTCCCAAGGACGAGGTCGGCCAGGTGCTCTACATGCGCGGCGCCATGAGCGCCATGCTGGGCCTGGAAGGCATCCGTTCCGCCCAGGAGCGTTTCGGCAAGGGCAAGGTCATGACGGGTGAGCAGGTCCGCTGGGGCCTGGAAAACCTGAACCTGACACAAGCCAAGCTCGACGGCCTGGGTTTCGCCGGCGTGATGCGCCCGATCAGCACCTCGTGCACGGACCACATGGGCGCCTCCTGGGCCCGTATCCACACCTGGGACGGCAAGGGCTGGAAGTTCACTTCCGACTGGCTGCAGGCGGATGAGCAGATCATCAAGCCGCTGGTCAAGTCCACCGCTGCCAAATACGCCGCCGAGAAGAAACTCACACCGCGTACCCCGGCAGACTGCCAGTCCTGATCCGGCCAGCACACAGCCCCTCCCGCGCGGAGGGGCGCGGCTCACCGAGCCGCCAAACGCCAGCGCTTCAAGCCCCTGTTGCAGCGCTGCCGTTTGGATCAACCCGGCAGAAACACCCTCATGGAAAAACCTGACATCGCCAGCGATATTGTCCTCAACGTCAACGGCATCGAGGTCATCTACAACCACGTGATCCTGGTGCTCAAGGGCGTGTCGCTGCAAGTGCCGCAAGGCCGCATCGTGGCCATCCTGGGCGGCAACGGCGCAGGCAAGACCACCACCCTGCGCGCGGTGTCCAACCTGCTGCAGGGCGAGCGCGGCGCGGTCACCAAGGGGGCTATCGAGCTGCGCGGCGAGCGCATCGAAAACCTGTCGCCGGCCGACCTGGTGCAGCGCGGCGTGGTGCAGGTCATGGAGGGCCGACACTGCTTTGCCCACCTGACGATCGAGGAAAACCTGCTGACCGGCGCCTACACGCGCAAAAGCAAGGCCGAGGTGGCGGCCAACCTCGAGAAGGTCTACGCCTATTTCCCGCGGCTGAAAACAAGGCGTACCTCGCAAGCCGCCTACACCTCGGGTGGCGAGCAGCAGATGTGTGCCATCGGGCGCGCGCTGATGGCCAGCCCCAGCATGGTGCTGCTGGACGAGCCGTCCATGGGGCTGGCGCCGCAGATCGTCGAAGAGGTGTTCGAGATCGTCAAGGACCTCAACCAGAAGGAAAAAGTCACTTTTTTGCTGGCCGAGCAGAACACCAACATGGCGCTGAAATACGCCGACTACGGCTACATCATGGAAAGCGGCCGGGTCGTGATGGACGGCGCCGCCGCGGACCTGGCCAGCAACGAGGACGTCAAGGAGTTTTACCTGGGGGTGGGTGGTGGCGAGCGCAAAAGCTTCAAGGACGTCAAGAGTTACAAGCGCCGCAAGCGCTGGCTGGCATGAGCCCCCACGGCTCGCTGCGAGCCTGCGGCAACGCCCTGCCCCTTGCACTGAAAAAGGGGCCGCTGCGCCTGCGGTCCGGCAAAGCCCGTCCCGCGGCCCTTGCTGAACAAGAGGGAAGCCCAACGCTTCTCCGGAGATCTTATGACTGAGTATTTCGACGCCCTGGAAACACGCCTGCCGGCCGACCGTGAAGCGGCGCTGCTGGCGGCGCTGCCGCAGCAAATCGCCCACGCCCGGATTCGCGCCGCCGCCTTCACCGAACTGCTGGCGGGCGTGGACGCGCTGGCGGTGGACTCGCGGGCGGCGCTGGCGCAACTGCCGGTGATCCGCAAACATGAGTTGCTCGAGCGCCAGAAGGCGGCGCGCGCAGCCGGCGGCAATGTCTTCGGCGGCTTCAGCGCCCTGGGTTTCGGTGCACGCATGCCCCGCGTTTTTGCGAGCCCCGGCACGATTTACGAACCCGAAGGCGCGCGCAAGGACTACTGGCGCATGGCCCGCGCGATGTTTGCGGCGGGTTTCCGGTCCGGTGAGCTGATCCACAACAGCTTCAGCTACCACTTCGTGCCGGCCGGCTCCATGATGGAAACTGGCGCGCATGCGCTGGGCTGCACCGTGTTCCCCGGCGGCACCGGCCAGACCGAGCAACAGGTGCAGGCCATGCTGGAGTTGCAGCCCGCCGGTTACATCGGCACGCCAAGTTTCCTGAAAATCATTGTCGACAAGGCCCAGGAAATGGGTGTCGCCCTGCCCAGCCTGAAAAAGGCCATGTTCGGCGGCGAGGCCTTCCCGCCCAGCGTGCGCGACTGGTTCCTCGGCCGCGGCATCACCGGCTACCAGTGTTACGCCACCGCCGACCTGGGCCTGATCGCCTACGAGACCGAAGCCCGCGAAGGCCTGGTGCTCGATGAAAACGTGCTGGTGGAAATCGTCCGGCCCGGCACCGGCGACCCGGTGGCCGACGGCGAGGTTGGCGAGCTGGTGGTCACCAGCTTCAATCCCGACTATCCGCTGATCCGTTTCGGCACCGGTGACCTGTCGGCCATGTTGCCCGGTCCCTGCCCGACGGGACGCACCAACCACCGCATCAAGGGCTGGATGGGCCGCGCTGACCAGACCACCAAGATACGCGGCATGTTTGTCCACCCCGGCCAGGTGGCCGACATCGCCAGGCGCTTCCCCGAGGTGCTCAAGGCCCGCCTGGTGGTCAGCGGCGAGATGGCCAGTGACAGCATGACCCTGCAGGTCGAGGCGGCCTCCGTGCCCCAGGGCCTGGAGAGCCGGATCAGCGAGGCCATCCGGGATATCACCAAGCTGCGCGGCGAGGTCGAACTGAAGGCGCCGGGCAGCCTGCCCAACGACGGCAAGGGGATTGAAGACGCCCGGAGTTACAAATAAGGCTCCACGGCTGGCGGAGCCGATGCCGCGGCGCCGTCTGGTCTGAATCCCCGTGGCTGCGCTTGTGCGCGCCCCACCGGGGTGCTGAGTGCTTGCCCTTACGTAGTTCCCGCGATGGACAGGCCTCGGTGGCTTTGTAAACTGGGCAAGTCACTCAAAGGAGACTTTTTATGAAACGCCTGCTCGTGCTCGCCCTCGCCGCGACATCCCTGTTTGCGCATGCGCAAACCTATCCCGGCTCCAAGCCGATTTCCATCGTTGTTCCATTTGCAGCCGGCGGCCCGACCGACCGCGTGGCACGTGACCTGGCCGAAGCCATGCGCAAGGCCATGGGCGGCAGCGCCAATTTCGTGGTGGAAAACGTCAACGGTGCCGGCGGCACCATAGGCGCCACCAAGGTCGCCAAGGCCAACCCGGACGGCCACACCCTGCTGCTGTTCCATATCGGCATGGCAGCAACGCCGGCCCTGTACCGCAAGCTGCAGTACAAGCCGCTGGAAGACTTCGAATACCTCGGTCTGGTCAATGAAGTTCCCATGACCCTGATCGGCAAGCCCCAGCTGCCGGCCAACACCTACCGCGATTTCGAGAACTACATCAAGGCCAACTCGGGCAAGCTCAATATTGCCCATGCCGGTCTGGGTTCCGCATCGCACCTGTGCGGCCTGATGTGGCAGTCGGCGATCAACGCCAAGGAAGCCATGACGACCATTCCTTTCGGCGGCACCGGCCCGGCGATGAATGCGCTGGTCGGCGGCCAGGTCGACCTGATGTGCGACCAGACCACCAACACCACCGGCCAGATCGAAGCCGGCCGGGTCAAGGCCTTTGCCGTGACCACCGCCAAGCCGCTGTCCAAGCACAAGCTGCTCAAGGACTACCCTTCGCTGCAGGAAATGGGTCTCAAGGGTTTTGACCTGACCATCTGGCACGGCCTGTACGCTCCCAAAGGCACGCCGCCCGCTGTTCTGGCCCAGCTGAACACGGCCCTCAAGGTCGCGCTGAAAGATGCTGACTTCATGAAGAAGCAGGACGGCCTGGGTGCTGTGGTGGTGACCGACAAACGCATGGAGCCCGCCGCCCACAAGGCGTTTGTGGCAGGCGAAATCGCCAAACTCAAGCCGGTGATCGACGCCGCCAAGCAGTTCGCGGACTGATCTTTTTTTCAGCTTCCCGACAAGCCGCCCCGCGCAAGCCGGGCGGCTTTTTTGTGTCCGCTGCGGGCCGCGTAACCGGGATTGCACCGATGGATCAGGCGTTCAGCGGGCGCTAAAGTGGTGCATCACCACCCCCCGTCTTTGCAGAGGAATCCCATGCATCCCCATTTCAAGCAAAATCGCCGCCTGGCGCTCGCCGGCATTGCGCTGGCGGCTATGAGTTTTATAGCAATCCCGGCCAGCGCCCAGACCGGCTGGCCGAACAAGCCGGTGCGCATCGTGGTGCCTTTTGCACCCGGCGGCACCACCGACATCCTGGCGCGCGCCGTGGCGCCTGAGCTGGCCAAAGCCTTTGGCCAGCCCTTTGTGGTGGACAACCGCGCCGGCGCCGGCGGCAATGTGGGCGCCGACCTGGTGGCCAAGTCACCCGGCGATGGTTACACCCTGCTGATGGGCACCGTCGGCACCCACGGCATCAACAAGTCGATCTACGCGAAGATGCCGTTTGATCCGCAAAAGGACTTCGCCCCGATCACGCTGGTGGCCGGCGTGCCCAACGTCATGGTCATGAACACCGAGAAGGCAGCCAGGCTGGGCATCAACAGCGTGGCGGATTTCGTCAAGTACGCCAAGGCCAATCCCGGCAAGCTCAGCATGGCCTCCAGCGGCAACGGCACCTCCATCCACCTGGCCGGCGAGCTGTTCAAGTCGAAAAACGGGATCTTCATGACCCATATCCCCTACCGGGGCTCCGGCCCGGCGCTGCTGGACATGATTGGCGGGAACGTGGACGTGATGTTCGACAACCTGCCCTCTGCCATGCCGCAGATCAAGGGCGGCAAGCTCAAGGCGTTTGCCGTGACCAGCGCCGAGCGTTCAGCCGCGATGCCCGACCTGCCGACCGTCGAGGAAGCCGGCAAGCTCAAGGGTTTTGAAGCCAGCAGCTGGTTCGGTCTGCTGGCGCCCGCCGGCACACCGCCCGAGATCGTCAGCCGCATCCAGCAGGAAGTCGCCAAGGCCCTGGCCACGCCGGCCATCAAGGAAAAAATGCTGGCGCAGGGCGCCATTCCCAGCGGCAACACACCGCAGCAATTTGCCCAGCTGATCGACTCCGAAATCACCAAGTGGGCGCAGGTCGTCAAGGCCTCCGGCGCGAAGGTCGATTAACGAGGGCCGCGCGCCCTGCGAGGACAACTCTTTTCAAGCCGGGGCCGCGGATCGGGCTTTGCCCGTCCGCAGGCGCACGCGAAACGACAAGCGTGAGGGCCTTGTTCAGACCCCCCAGACCACCTCGTGCCCGGCCTTGTGATTGCGCTCCAGCATGTCGATAAAAGGCATCGCGCGCTGGCGCAAGCTCAGTCCCTCACCGGCAACCGGGGCGTCGTCGGCATCCTGGTCATGGGACTCTTCGAGGGCAATCGCGGCCTGCAGGGCGGCGATGGCTGCCGGCATCTGCTCGGGCAGGATGATGCCTTTGGGGCCGGCGTCCTTGCCGATGACCTCCAGAACGCGGCGGCCGTTGGCTTCCAGCATGATCACGTCGCCGGCAGCTTTCGATTTGAATTTGTACAGCATGGATAAGCTCCTGTGTTTGGATAGTCGCAGTGATTATGCGGCCGCCCTCGCGGGAAATCTGTAGGCTGCTTTCCCGTCGCGCGCCATCGCGGTGCAAGCCTGACGCAAAATAGCTGCCTATGCTGAATATCCCGACCGCCGCCAAACCCGCCGTGCAGGCACTCAGCCAGGATGGCTTGCGGCTCCTGTCGCCCGCGGAGCTGCTGGCCGCCCTGCCGCCGGCCTGGGCAGCGGGCTGGGCCGCGCTGGCGCCTTCCTGGGATCATTTGCCGCCGGATGCCCACCTGAAAGATGGCGGCCACTACCGCAAACGCCGGCACAGCTGTTTCATCCAGGACCTCCCGGGTGGCCAGCTGGAGCAGACGCCGCATCGCGCCCACTGGCAACCCACCGACTACAACGCGCTGCATGGCGGTTTCGAACGCTGGTTCGAGCCGGTCGAAGCGGGCATTGCCACTGCACCGGCCTGGACCACGCTGCTGACAGAACTCGGCCGGCTGTTTGCGCAGGTCCGGCCGGTGGCACGCTGGTTCATCGAGGCACACCAGTTCCGCATCGACACCGCCGGCGGCGTGGGCCGGCCCACGCCGGAGGGCGCGCACCGTGACGGCGTGGACTTTGTGGTGGTGATGCTGCTCGCGCGCCAGGGCGTCAAGGGGGGCGAAACCCGGGTGTTTGACGCCAACGGGCCGCAGGGCCTGCGTTTTGTGATGCAGGAGCCGCTGACCACCCTGCTGCTGGACGATGCCCGCGTGATCCACGAAACCACGCCCATCCTGCCGCTGCAAGCCGGTGCGGTGGACGGCCACCGCGACACCCTGGTGCTGACCTATCGCGCGGACGGCTTCCAGTCGCCCTAGAAACAGGGCCCCAACGCCTGTCGCTTCCCGTATTGCCGCCGGGGGGGGGGGCGCTGCAGCTGCCAGGTCGCCCCCGTCAGGGCAGCGTTAACCATGAGGCCCCGGTCCGCTAAAGCGCTTGACGAAAATAGTTTAAACCTAAACAATTAAGATTCGATCAATCATCTGAACGGGTCTTATGCACATCCTTTGCCTGGGCGGCGGCCCCGCCGGCCTGTACTTCGCGCTGCTGATGAAGCTGCAGGACCCGGCCAGCCAGATCACGGTGGTGGAACGTAACCGTCCTTTCGACACCTTTGGCTGGGGCGTGGTGCTGTCCGACCAGACCCTGGACAACCTGCGCGCCGCCGACCCGGTCAGCGCGCAGCTGATCGGTGACGCCTTCAACCACTGGGACGATGTCGAGGTGTTTTTCAAGGGCCGCTCGGTACGCTCTGGCGGCCACGGCTTTTGCGGCATAGGCCGCAAACGTCTGCTCAACATCCTGCAGGACCGCTGCCTGGCGCTCGGCGTCGAGCTGGTGTTCGAAACCGATGTGCAGGACGACCAGGCCATCGCCGCCAAATACCAGGCCGACATCGTGATCGCCAGCGACGGCCTGAACAGCCGCATCCGCAACCGCTACGCCGACACCTTCAAGCCCGACGTGGACCTGCGCGCCTGCCGTTTTGTCTGGCTGGGCACCCAGAAGACCTTCGACGCCTTCACCTTTGCCTTCGAGCAGACCGAACACGGCTGGTTTGCCGCACACGCCTACAAGTTCGACGACAACACCTCGACCTTCATCGTCGAGACGCCCGAGGCGGTCTGGAAGGCCCACGGGCTGGACGCCATGAGCCAGGAAGAAGGCATCGCCTTCTGTGAAAAGCTGTTCGCCAAGTACCTGGACGGCAACGCGCTGATGAACAACGCCACCCATGTGCGCGGCTCGGCGATCTGGATCCGCTTTCCGCGTGTGGTCTGCGAGCGCTGGGTGCATTGGCCCACCGTGCCCGGCCGCAGCGACGGGCCGCCCCTAGCAAGGCCAGCCCCCTCGGGGGGCAGCGAACCACACGCAGTGGGGAGCGTGGGGGCACCGATCGTGTTGATGGGGGACGCGGCGCACACCGCGCATTTCTCGATCGGCAGCGGTACCAAGCTGGCACTGGAAGACGCGATCGAACTCACCCAGTGTTTCGCGCAGACGCCGGAGCCGGCGAAAGCGCTGGAAACCTATGAGGCGCTGCGCTCGGTGGAAGTGCTGAAGATACAGAACGCGGCGCGCAATTCCACCGAATGGTTTGAAAACGTCGACCGCTACAGCGGCCTCGATGCGGAACAGTTTTTCTATTCGCTGCTGACCCGCTCACAGCGCATCAGCCACGAAAACCTGCGGGTGCGCGATGCGTCCTGGCTGCAGGGTTATGAGCAGTGGCTGGCCAAAAGTGGGGACAAGCCAGCACCACCGCCGATGTTGCTGCCATTGAAGGTCCGTGAAGTGACTCTGAAAAACCGCATCGTGGTCTCCCCCATGGCGACCTACAGCGCCATCGATGGACTTCCCCAGGACTTCCACCTGGTGCACCTGGGTGCGCGCGCACTGGGCGGCGCAGCCATGGTGTTTGCCGAAATGACCGCGCCCTGCCCGGAAGGCCGCATCACGCCGGGCTGCCCGGGCCTGTGGAACGAAGCGCAGATGCTGGCCTGGAAACGCATTGTCGATTTTGCGCACCGATCCGGCGAGGGCGTGTCCATGGGCATGCAGCTGGGCCACAGCGGACCCAAGGGCTCGACCCAGGTCGGCTGGGAGTCGCCCGACGAACCGCTGCCCTCTGGCAACTGGCCCTTGCTGGCCGCCAGCGCCCAGGCTTATGGCCCGACCAACGCGGTGCCGGCGGCGATGACCCGTGAGGACATGGACCGTATCAAGGCGCAGTTTGTGCAATCCGCCATGTATGCGGCGCAGGCCGGCTTCGACTGGCTCGAGCTGCATTGCGCGCACGGCTACCTGCTGTCGAGCTTCATCACGCCGCTGACCAATCTGCGCACCGATGACTACGGCGGCAGCCTGGAAAACCGCTGCCGCTACCCGCTGGAAGTATTCGAGGCGGTGCGGGCTGTCTGGCCGGCGCACCTGCCCATGAGTGTGCGCATCTCGGCCCATGACTGGGCGCCCGGCGGCAACACCGCCGACGATGCGGTGGCCATTGCGCGCCTGTTCAAGGCCGCTGGCTGCGACCTCATCGACGTATCGTCTGGCCAGACCACACGCGCCGCCAGGCCGGTCTACGGCCGCATGTACCAGACGCCATTTGCCGACCGCATCCGCAACGAGGTCGGCATCCGCACGATGGCCGTCGGCGCGATCTCCGAGGTCGATCATGTCAACAGCATCATTGCAGCCGGACGCGCCGACCTGTGCGCCATCGCCCGGCCGCACCTGGCCGACCCGGCCTGGACCCTGCATGAGGCGGCCAAACTGCAGAGCCGGGATGTGGACTGGCCCAAGCCCTACCTCAGCGGCCGGGACCAGATGTACCGCGAACTTTCAAAGCAAAAACAGGCCTGAGCCCTTATCCTGCAAGCGTAAACAGCTATTAAAACAGTAGCAAACGGAGACCGTCATGGACATGGAAGCACGAGGACACCGCGAGCACCCCGAGGCGCTGCGCCTGTGGCTGCGCTTGCTGACCTGCACCCAGCTGATTGAAAAGCAGGTACGCAGTCAGCTGCGCGAGCAGTTCGATACCACCCTGCCGCGGTTTGACCTGATGGCCCAGCTCGAGCGCAACCCGGACGGCCTGAAGATGAACGAGTTGTCGCGCCGCATGATGGTCACCGGCGGCAATGTCACCGGCATCACCGACCAGCTCGTGACCGAAGGCCTGGTCGAACGCGTGGACGTCGAAGGCGACCGCCGCGCCTACCGCGTGCGCCTGACCACGCGCGGCCGCAAAACCTTTGACGACATGGCGCGCCAGCACCAAGACTGGATTGTCCAGGCCTTCGGCGGCCTGTCGGTGCGCGAGATCGAGACCCTGCACAAGCTGCTGGGCAAGGTCAAGCAGCACCAGACCGACCTGAACCAGGAAATGGAAAACGCATGAAACACTACATTGGCCCCGGCAACCCCATGCACGCGCAGTTCAATGCGCTGGCGGCCTACGAAGCGCGGCATTTCGCCTACACCTTCGCGGACGGCGTGGCGACCCTGACCCTGAACCGGCCTGAGCGCAAGAACCCGCTGACCTTCGATTCCTACGCCGAGTTGCGCGACCTGTTCCGGGCCCTCAACAGCGCCACCGACGTCAAGGTGATCGTGCTGACGGGCGCCGGCGGCAACTTCT
>JAUXPP010000056.1 GCA_030683705.1 Polaromonas sp.
GGTTGCCCACATCGCGGCGGATCACGCGCAGCGGCGGCACAGAGGCCAATTGCAGCACCGGCGGCAGGCCGAAGGCCAGCAGCAGGGTCAACCCCATGCCCATGCCGAAAGCCACCGGCCAGAGGGTGGCCGCCGGCAGCACGGTTTCGACCAGGCCGGCCAGTAGCAGCACAAAGCCGTAATGCACACCATAGCCAATCAACACGCCGAGCGCGCTGGCCAGCATGCCCGCCAGCACAAACTCGAAGGTGTAGGCCAGGGCAATCGTGCGCTGCGGCTGTCCCAGCACGCGCAGCATGGCGCAGTCGTCCAGATGTTTGGCGGCAAAGCCGCGGGCCACGATGGCGACGGCCACGGCGCTCAGCAGCGCCGCCAGCAAGGCCACCAGATTCAGGAATTTTTCAGCGCGGTCCAGCGTCTGGCGCATCTCGGGGCTGCCGCTTTCCAGCGACTCGAGGCGCACACCGCGCAATGCGGGATCGGTCGCGGCCTTTTTGATCTCCTGCGTGGCCCACTGCACATAGGTTTTGACTGCCGCCGGACTACCGGCAACTGCAAAGCGGTAATTGGTGCGGCTGGCGGGCTGGATCAGTTGGGTGGCAGCGAGGTCGGCGCTGTTGATCATCACGCGCGGTGAGAAGTTGATGAAACCTGCACCGCGGTCCGGCTCCTGCACGATCACGCGCGTGATCTTGAAGCTGGCGTCACCCATCAGCAGGGTCTGGCCGACCTCGAGGCCCAGCGCGTCGAGCAGTGAAGCATCGGCCCAGGCGGTGCCCGACGCGGGAATCTCGCGCGTGGCGGCGCCCGTGCCGTCAACGCTGTCGGCCACCGTCACGCTACCCCGCAGCGGGTAGCCCCGGGGAACCGCCTTGAAGGCCACCAGCTTGCTGGCGCCGCCGTCGGCTTCCAGGGCGCGGCCCATGGTCGGGAAGGTCACGGTGGATATCGCCTGCAGGCCCAGGCTGCGCGCTTTTGCGACAAACACATCGGGCGTCACGTTGTCGCTGCGCAGCA
>JAUXPP010000060.1 GCA_030683705.1 Polaromonas sp.
CGCGCGGTGGGGAGGGTGACATCGACGGTATGGGTATGGCCACCAAAATAACTGCCGGCTTCGAACAGCGTGATGTCGGCCTGGCCCTGGAGGGCGTGGGCCACGGCGAGGCCGGAGATGCCGGAGCCGACGATGGCGACCCGGGGGCGGGCTGATGGCGAGCGGCTCGTGGAAGCCATCTCAACAGCCGGAAGATAAAAATGCTGCGAAGCGCCCCGGCGCGAACAAGGGAGGGAGGGAGGAGGAGGAGAACCGCCCCGGGATTGCATCCTGGCCGCAGGGGCCTGGAAGTCTTCGCAACAAAAAAACGGCAGGACCGGAACGGCGCAGGGGGCGCTGTACCGATGCCTGTCTGAGCTGTTTCACATGCGCGCAGTTCCCCCGAAATGCAAATGGCATCGCGTAAAGATTTGTTAAGGAATTCAGGTGCACGGCGGAAGCAGTCTTTGAAAAGAAGTAAGAAAGGCCTAATTTCTGAGATTATAAAACCTATTGGTCAGATTATTACCGATTGGTAATTATTTTGCCAGCAACTTTTTTTCTATGTCCTGGAGCAAGGCCGGACTGCCCGGCGTCACGCTGCTGCCAAAGCTGCTGATGTCCTGGCCATCGCGTGACACCACATATTTGTGGAAATTCCAGCGCGGCGCGTTTCCGGTGCGCCCGGCCAGTTGCCGGTACAGCGGATTGGCGGTTTTCCCGGTCACGCTCGACTTGGCAAACATCGGAAATTTCACGCCGAAGGTGTTTTCACAGAAGTCAGCAATGTCCTTGTTGCTGCCGGTCTCCTGGGAAAAGTCGTTGGACGGAAAGCCCAGCACCACCAGGCCCTTGTCGCGGTATCTGGCATGCAAGGCCTCCAGCCCGGCGTACTGGGAGGTGAAGCCGCAGAAGCTGGCGGTGTTGACGATCACCAGCACCTTGCCGCTGTACTGGCACAGGGCCTGGGGTTTTTCGTCCTGCAAGCGCAGAAAACTGTGTTGCAGCAAGGCTGCACATGCCGGCGCCGGGGTGGTCGCGGCTGGCGGGGCCGCATGGGCGGGTGCAAGTGCCACGCCGCCCAGCAGGACGGCAGCGATCAGGGTGTCGAATGAAACGCGGGGCATGACAGGGGTTTCCAGTTCAAAAAGGGGCGATCAGGGCCGGCCATTGTGTCCTGCGGGCCGGTGCCAGCCTGCCGGGGATACGCAAGGCGCCGCCGGACGGATTCAGCGGCTTTGGCCGCTACCCAGCGTGGTGAAAACCGTGTAGAACGACTAAAGCAGGCCAAATACACCTCAATTGGCATCCAATGGCGGCAAAAGGCCTTTGGGCGCGAGTTGTCATATTCCCCGCCTAAAATTGCGCTACATCTAAGTCGGCGAGCGCCGCGTAAGGAGTCACATGCTTTACCCAGAACTTTTCAAGCAACTCGAATCTGTCCGCTGGGACATGGACAAGGACATTCCCTGGGCCAGTTTCGACGCCTCCAAGCTGACCGACGAGCAGGCCCAGACGATCAAGATGAATGCCATCACCGAGTGGTCCGCCCTGCCGGCGACCGAAATGTTTCTGCGTGACAACAAGGACGACAGCGATTTCTCCGCCTTCATGTCGATCTGGTTTTTCGAGGAGCAGAAACACTCGCTGGTGCTGATGGAGTACCTGCGGCGCTTCCGGCCCGATCTGGCGCCGACCGAAAAGGAACTGCACGAGGTGCGTTTCGAATTTGAACCGGCTCCCGCGCTGGAGACCCTGATGCTGCATTTCTGTGGCGAAATCCGCCTGAACCACTGGTACCGGCGCGCCAGCGAATGGCACACCGAGCCGGTCATCAAGCAGATCTACACCCAGCTCTGCCAGGACGAGGCGCGCCATGGCGGCGCCTACCTGCGTTACATGAAGCGCGCGATCAACAACTTCGGCAACGATGCCCGTGCGGCCTTCACCAAGGTCGGCGTGCTGATGGCCAGCGCCCGCCGCACGGCGCAGGCGCTGCACCCGACCAACCTGCATGTCAACAAGGACCTGTTCCCGCGTGACACCATCCAGTCGCGCCTGCCCAACCCCGAGTGGCTGGAGCACTGGCTGGACAAGCAGATCAACTTCGACGCGGTCTGGGAAGGCAAGGTGGTCGAGCGCATCCTGCACAACATGAGCCTGCTGATGAACCAGAGTTTCAAGACGGTGCAGGAACTCAACCGTTACCGCAAGGAATTGAGCCGCGAGATTGCCGGCTCGATCGCGGCCAAGGCAGCGGCGCCGACGGGCGTTTGATGCAGGACACCCGCTGGCCCAGTGCCTCGGGTGGCAGGAGCCGCGTCGTCGCGCATGGCGCACAGGTGTTTGCCGTCGCCAATGCCAGCGATGCCGGTCTGGATTTCGAGGGGCAGTTGGCGCAGACCCTGGCGATGCTGGAGCAGCACCTGCTGCATGCCGGCAGTTCGCGGGCCGGCCTGCTCAGTGTGCAAATCTTCATCACGGACTTCGCCAACAAGCCCGCGCTGGACCTGGCCTGGAGCCGCTGGATCGGTGATAACAACGCGGCCTGGCCGCAACGTGCCGTGATTGGCGCGCAGCTCGACGGTGGTTTGCTGCTTGAGATGGTGGCCGTGGCCTTCCGTTAAAGTGGCGGCATGCACAGCGCGCTCCCTCCTTCAACTCCCGCCTTTCTGCAAAAAATCGCTTCACGCGCAAATGCTGCGCAAGCCGTCGCTGCCCTGCCCCGGCCGGTGGTCTTCACCAACGGCGTGTTCGACGTGCTGCACCGCGGCCACGCCACTTACCTGGCCGCCGCGCGCGCACTGGGCGGCAGCCTGGTGGTGGGCCTGAATACCGACGCCTCGGCCCGGCGCCTGGGCAAGGGGCCGGACCGCCCCCTCAACCACGAGCAGGACCGCGCCGCCCTGCTGGCGGCACTCGAATCCGTGAGCCTGGTGACCTGTTTCGACGAAGACACGCCGCTGGCGCTGATCACCGAACTGCGGCCGGACATCCTGGTCAAGGGTGGCGACTACGACATGGACTGCCTCGCCGAAACCGCCGTCGTCAGGGCCTACGGCGGCACGGCGCTGGCCATTCCTTTTGTCGATGGGTATTCGACCACGGCGCTGGTCCAAAAAATCCGGCAAACCCCCTGAGGCGGGGTGCCGGCACTTTCGGGCAGCAAGGCGCTATCAAATCAGTAGCTGCCCACGCTCGCCCCGCATGGGTTGAAGGCGGTTTTGGTCCATGGATCAGGGCGCGGGCAGCGCCACGGGCCGGGCGTCGGTTTCCAGTTGCGGCTCTGGGGCTGCACCGGTGGGTGTCTTGTGCCTCAGCAGTTTCGCCGACTGCCGCTTGAACCACTCCCCCATATCGTCCACGTAGGTGAACACCGCCGGGATGACCAGCAGGCTGAGGAAGGTGGAAGTGATCAGGCCACCAATCACAGCCACCGCCATGGGTGAGCGGAAGCTGCTGTCGGCCGAACCCCAGCTCAGGGCAATCGGCAACATGCCCGCGCCCATGGCAATGGTGGTCATGACAATCGGGCGGGCGCGCTTGTGGCAGGCGTCGAGCAGCGCTTCCAGGCGCGACATCGGGGGCTGTTCAGGCTGGCTTTCGGTGGCTGCGCGTCCGCGGCGTGCCTCGATGGCGTACTCGACCAGCAGGATGGAGTTCTTGGTGGCCACACCCATCAGCATGATCAGGCCAATCAGCGAGGGCATGGAGAAGGACTTGTCCGCGATCAGCAGGCCGACGAATGCGCCGCCCAGCGACAGGGGCAGGGCCGCCAGAATCGTCACCGGGTGCAGGAAGTTCTTGAACAGCAGCACCAGCACGATGTAAATGCACAGCACGCCGGTGAGCATGGCCAGGCCGAAACTCGCGAACAACTCCCCCATCACCTCGGCGTCGCCAATCACCACCTGCTTCACACCGGCCGGCAGGTTCACGATGGCGGGCAATTTCTCCACGGCTGCAGTCACGTCACCGAGCGCCAGGCCCGAGAGTTCCACCTCGAACTGCACATTGCGCGAACGGTTGAAGCGGTCGATGACGGCCGGCCCACCGGCCATCTCCACGCGGGCGACCTGGCCCAGCATGACGGGCCCGACACCCGGCTTGGTGCTCGGCACCATCAGCCGCTCCAGGGTCGCCAGATCGGCCTTGGCATCATCGGCCAGGCGAACCACGATGGGGATCTGGCGCTGCGACAGGTTCAGCTTGGGCAGGGCAGCGTTGTAGTCGCCCACGGTGGCAATGCGCAGCGTCTCGCCAATCGCGGCACTGGTCACGCCGAGATCGGCCATGCGCGCAAAGTCGGGCCGCACCGTCACTTCGGGGCGCACCAGCGAGGCGCTGGAGGCGACCGAGCCGAGGCCGGGGATGGTGCGCAGGTCTTTTTCCAGAGCCACGGCAGCGCTCGCCAGGGCCGCCGGGTCTTCGCCGGTCAGCGCCAGAACGTACTTCTCGCCGGAGCCGCCCAGGCCGACCTTGCTGCGCACGCCGGGCACGTTTTCCAGCGCCTTGCGGATATCGTTTTCAATGCCCTGCTTGCGCGGACGCTCGCCCCGCTCGGTCAGCAAAATGGTGAGCGTGGCCTTGCGTGTTTCGGCGGCGCCGCCGGGGGCGAACGGATCGCTGCCGGCCGCGCCACCGCCTATGGTGGTGTAGACACTTTTGACATGCGGCACTTTGGCAATCAGGCTGCGCGCCAGTTCGGCGGCCACCTTGGTCTCGGCCAGCCGGGTGCCGGGCGGCAGTTCCAGATAGACCTGGGTTTGCGAGTTGTCATCGGGCGGCACAAAACCGGTGGGCAGCAGCGGAATCAGCATCAGCGATCCGATGAAGAAGGCGCCGGCCGCAAGGCTGGTGACCAGCCGGTGCTGGATGCACCAGCGGCTGGCGCGCATGTACCAGCGCATCACCGCACCGTCTTTCTCGACGTAATTCACGATGGGTTTGAGGATGTAGGCAGCCATCATGGGTGTGAGCATGCGCGCCACCACCAGCGAAGCAAACACCGCGAGCGCCGCGGTCCAGCCAAACTGCTTGAAAAACTTGCCGGCGATGCCGCTCATGAAAGCCGTCGGCAGAAACACGGCGATCAGGGTGAAGGTCGTCGCGATCACGGCCAGGCCAATTTCATCGGCAGCCTCCATCGCCGCCTGGTAGGGCGTTTTGCCCATGCGCAAATGGCGCACGATGTTTTCCACTTCCACGATGGCGTCGTCGACCAGGATGCCGATCACCAGGCTGAGCGCCAGCAGGGTCACGATGTTGATCGAGAACCCGAGGTAGTTCATGCCGATAAAGGCCGGGATCACCGACAGCGGCAGGGCCACGGCAGAGACAAAGGTGGCGCGCCAGTCGCGCAAAAACAGCCAGACCACCAGCACGGCCAGCAGGCCGCCTTCGATCAGCAGGGTCAGCGAGGCGCCGTACTCCTCTTCCACCGGCGTCACGAAGTCGAAGGCTTCCGTCAGTTCAATGTCGGGATGGCTTTCTTGCAGTGTTTTCAGGGCGGCGCGCACGCCACGGCCGGCTTCCACCTCGCTGGCGCCCTTGCTGCGCGCAACTTCAAAACCCACCACCGGCACGCCGTTGAGCAGGGCGGTCGAGCGTTGTTCGGCGATGGTGTCCTGCACATCGGCCACCTGGCCCAGGCGCACCTTGCGGCCGTCGCCTACCGCCAGCTCCAGCGAAGCCAGCTCGGCGGCGGATTTGACGGTGGCCAGCGTGCGCACGGGTTGCTCGCTGCTGCCCAGGTCGGTGCGGCCGCCCGCGGTGTCCATTTGCACCTGGCCGAGCTGGCGCGAGATGGTGGCGGCACTCACGCCCAGCGAGGCCATTTTGGCGGTGTCCAGCGCAATACGCACCTCGCGGGTGACGCCGCCCACACGGGTAATGGCGCCCACACCGGGCACGGCCAGCAGGCGGCGTGTCAGCGTGTCATCGACAAACCAGGAGAGGGCCTCGTCGTCCATCGCCTTGCTGCGTATGGTGTAGGCGAGCACCGGCGACGCCGCCAGGTTGACTTTGCTGACGATGGGGTCGCGCACATCGGAGGGCAGGTCGGCCCGCACCTGCTGCACCGCGGACCGCACCTCGTCGAGCGCCTCCTGCGTCGGTTTTTCCAGGCGGAACTCTGCCGTGATGGTGGCCGCGCCGTCCTGCACCTTGGTGTAGATGTTTTTCAGCCCCTGCAGGGACGCGATGGCGTTTTCAATCTTGCGGGCGACGTCGGTTTCCAGCTGTGCCGGCGAGGCGCCGGGCAGGCTGGCCGAAATCACGATGTTGGGGACATCGAGATCCGGGAAGTTCTGCACCTTCATGTTCTGGTAGCCGAGAACGCCGGCAAAACACAGCATCACAAAAAACATGATGGCGGGAATCGGGTTGCGGATGCACCAGGCGGAAACGTTCATGTTTTTCTCCGGAAAATCGCGATTTATTTCGTCGCTGCTGGCGCAGCACCGGCGTCGGGCGCAGCTTGGGCAGGCCCTGCACCGGCGGCCGCAGCCGTCACCACCTGAACCGTGTCGCCGTCCGCCAGGAAAGCCGCGCCACTGGCCACATAACGCTCGCCGGCCTGGGCCCCCTTTGTGATTTCCACCGCGTCGCCCAGGCGGCGGCCGGTTTCCAGTTTCATCTGCCTGACTTTGTTGCCGGCCTCGATGCGCATGGCGTAGGTGAAGCCGTCGCGCAGCACCAGCGCCTGCTGCGGCAGCGTCAGCGCGGGGCTGGCGCCCAGTTCAAATTCGCCCTGCGCAAACATGCCGGCTTTCACACCCGGGTTGCGCGCCAGATCGACGTACACCAGCGCGTTGCGGGTCAGCGGGTCCACCGTGGGCGCCACCATGCGCACCGTGCCCTGCACCTGCGCGCCGCTGGCCGCCGTCACCCGTGCGGTGGCACCCGGCTTGATACGGATGACCTCGTCGCTGGTGACCTCGGCGCGCCACTCGAGGCGGCCGCCGCGTATCAGCCGGAACAGCTCGGTACCCGAGCCCACCACGCCGCCCACGGTGGCATTGCGCGCCGAGATGACCCCGCTGTCGGGCGCCAGCACCTGGGTGTTGTTGCCGCGCACCTGCTGCGCATCCAGCACCGCCTGGGCGGCGGCGACACGCGCCCTGGCCGTCTGCTCGCTGGTGTTGTACTGGTTGATCTGTTGCGTGCTCAGGGCGCCGGAGTCCTGCAGCGTGCGCGCACGCGCGGCATTGGCCGCGGCGTCGGCCGCCGTGGCCTGGGCCTCGACGAGGCTGGCGCGGGCCTGCGCCACGTCGGCCAGCACGCTGTCGCCGGAAAAACGCGCCAGCACCTGGCCGGCCTTGACCGTGTCGCCGACGTTGACCAGCACCTGCGTCAGGCGCAGGCCGCTGGATTCGGAGCCGATGATGGCCTCCTGCCAGGCCACGATGTTGCCGTTGGCGCCGAGCTTGAGCGGCAGCCGGGTCTGTTCGGGCTGGGCGGCCGTCACCGTCAGCGCCGGCTTGGGGGCGGCGGCGGCGGTATCGGCCTTGGCGCCGTCTGGCGCAGAGAAAAACAGGGCATAGGCGCCCGCCGCCACAACAATGACGGCGATCAGCACAAGAGCGACCGGTGTGAGCTTGAATTTTTTCATGGTGGTGGTGTTGATTCAGGGTGATGCGGTTCAGGGCTGGCGCGGTGCCGCGCTGCTGCCGGTGGCGACAGCAGGTCCGCCCGGGCCTTCCAGCTCGCGCGTCCAGCCGCCGCCCATGGCGCGGTACAGCGCGACCCAGGCCGCGGCGCGTTCGCGCTGCAGGTTGAGCAGCGCCGTTTCGGCGGCCAGTTGCGTGCGCCGGCTGTCTTCCAGGTCGACCAGGCTGGCCAAGCCGTTTTTGTAGAGTGCCTCGGTGCCGGCAAAGGAAGCCCGGTAGCCCTGGGCCGCGACGCGTGCGTCCTCGCTGCGCGCGGCCGTGCTTTGCAGCGTGACCAGGGCTTGCTCGACCTCGCGCACCGCCTGGCGCACGCGGGCGCGGTAAAGCGCGGCGGCTTCCTCGTAACGCGCCTGTGCCGCCTCCGCGTCGGCGGCGCGCCGCCCGCCGTCGAACAGCGGCACGCTGAGCGCCAGCGGGCCGATCGACCAGGTGTTGAAGTCGGTACTGACGCCGCCGCTGCGGAAGTTGTTGGCTGCCACCGAGCCGCTCAGGGTCAGGCGCGGGTAACGCGCGGCCTGTGCGCTGCCGACCTCGGCGCTGGCGGCCGCCACTTCACGCTCGGCGCTGAACACGTCAGGCCGCTGGGCGAGCGCCTGGGCCGGCACCGATGCTATCAAAACAGTAGCTGCCTGCGCAGGTCCGGCGGGCGCTGAAGCCAGTTTTTGCCGCAAATCCGGCTCGGGCATGCCGCTCAGCGCCACCAGCGCCTTGAGGTCCAGCTCACACTGCGCTGCCTGCTGGGTGGCGCGGCTGTTGGCGTCGGCGGCGCTGGCGCGGGCCAGTGCCGCGGTGGCGGGGGCCGTGAAGCCGGCCTCGGCACTGAGCTGCGCCAGCCGGCCGGTCTCGCCGCGTGAGGCGGCGTCGGAGCGTGCCACCCGCAGCAACTGCTCGCAGCTGCGCAGGCTGTAGTACTGGTTGGCGGTCTCGGCCGCCACCAGCACGCGTGCATCGTGCCACTGGGCCTGTGCACCTTCGTAGCGCAGTTGCGCCGCGTCACGGCTGTCACGCCGGCCACCAAACAGGTCGATCTCCCAGGCGGTCTGCAGGCCGATTTGCGAGGTGGTGCCGACCGGCGCAGCCGCCGCGCCGATCGGCTGCGAACGGCCGCGGCTGGCGCTGGCCGATGCATCGAGCGAGGGCAGCAGGGCCGCGCCGGCCGCCACGCGTGTGGCACGCGACTGCTCGATACGCGCGCGCGCGCTGGCAACCGAGGGGCTGACCGCCTGGGCCGCGCTGATCAGCTCGACCAGCAGCGGGTCGCCCTGCTGCTCCCACCAGCGGCCCAGGTCGGTCAGCCGGCCCTGGTGCGGCAGGCCCGCCACCGGCTGGCCGGCAGGCAGCGGCGCGAACCATTGCGCCGGCGGATTTGTGGAGACGGCAGAAGGCGGCGACTGCAGCGCGCAGGCCGACAGCAGCAGCGGCGCCAGCGCCAGGGGAATGAAGCGGGAATTTTTCATGGTGTTTATTTCCTGGCGGTCACAGGCGGGCTGCGCCGCGCGGCCTCGACGGCGATCATGGCCTCGGCAAAGTCCGCCAGCCGTGCGGCCCACAGGTCTATGCTTTTGGGCGTGGCAATCAGCTGGGGACGCACGTTTTCGATCACGTCGCGGCTGATGAACACCTGCATGGCCAGCCCGGTGATGGAAAACGCCAGCCGGTGCACATCGTCGTCGATCTTCGTGACACCCAGATGGCGGGCCAGCACCTCGGCCAGCGCGGCATGCGCCGGCTTGATCTGCAGCTTGATCTGCTCGGCCCACAGACCGGTGGGCTCCAGCATCTCGCGGAAATGCAGCCGGGTCAGCTGCTGCGCCAGGTCGCCCTGCTTGAGCGGCTCCAGAAAACCCGCGATGAATCCTTCGAGCGCCTGGCGCAGGCTCAGGTGCGCCGGCTGGTAACGCGAGACGTCGTCGCAGGCGCCCAGCGGCTCGGTGAACACGCTGCGGTACAGCCCGGCCTTGTCACCGAAGTAATAACTGATGGCCGCCACGTTCGCGCCGGCGGCCTGGGCGATGTCGCGCGTGGAGGTTTTGGCAAAGCCTTTTTCGGCAAACAGCCGCAAGGCCGCCAGCAGCAGGTGCTTGCGGGCCTCGGCGCCGTCAGACCGCTGCTTGCGGGCTTCAGGAAGCGACGGTGGCGGCGGGCGGGCGGCGTTTTTCATGCGCCCGATTAGAGCACATAAAATCAAACGATTGATTTAACTAGATCGTTTGTTTCAATTCAACACAGGTTCGGCCGTGTTGCGCGGCTTGGTCAGGTCCGGAATACCGCGGCCCACAGCGCCAGGATGGCGGCGCGTTCGGCCTGCAGCGCGGGTGGCCGGACCTGGGTCGGCTCCTCGTTGAGCCGCGCCTGGTGCTGCACCCGGCGCAGTTCGCGGTAGGCGTGCGCCGCTGCCTGGCCCACGCCGGGGGCCAGCAGGCCGGCGGCCTCGGCGCGCTGCAGCAACGCGATGTTGCCGACGTTGTCTATGAGTTCGGGGTGGCTGCCGGACTGCGACAGCACCAGGAACTGCACCACAAACTCGGCGTCCACCATGCCGCCCGGGCTGTGCTTGACGTCGAATTTTTCACCGGCTTTTTCGCCCTTGATGGGATGTGCCGTGCGCACCTTCTCGCGCATGGCGACAATTTCCCGGGCCAGCGCCGGAATGTCGCGCGGCGCGCTGATCACCGCCTGGCGGACTTCGTCAAAACGGCTGCGCAGACTCTCATCGCCGAGGACAAACCGCGCGCGTGTCATGGCCTGGTGTTCCCAGGTCCAGGCGGTGTTGCTGCCGCGTTGCTGCTGGTAGTTGGCGTAGGCGGCAAAGCTGGTGACCAGCAGGCCGGAATTGCCGTTGGGCCGCAGCGCGGTGTCGATCTCGAACAGGTCGCCTTCGGCAGTCTTGATGGTCAGCCAGTTGATCAGCTTGCGCACAAACGCGGCATACACCTCGGGCGCCTGTTCGTCATCGTCCTCGAAGACAAACACGATGTCCAGGTCGCTGCCGTAACCGAGCTCCTTGCCGCCGAGCTTGCCGTAGGCAATGATGGCGAACTGCGGTGTCTCGCGATGCCGGTTCTTCAGCCGTTGCCAGCACCAGTCGGTGGTGGTCTTGAGCACGGTTTCGGCCAGCGCGCTGAGGTCGTCGGCCACCTGCTCCACCGTCAGCTGGCCCTCGACATCGCGCGCCAGCGTGCGGAAGACCTCGGCATGGTGGGCCCGGCGCAACAGGTTCAGGCAACTTTCCTCGTCGTCCTCGCCGGTGCGGCGCAGCGCGGCCAGGCGCTGCTGCAGTTCCTGGCTGAAGACGGCGGCATCAAAACGCTCGTGCAGCATGGCGTCGCTGGCCAGCTCGTCGATCACGCCGGGGTGCTGCAGCAGGTAACGCGCCGGCCATTTGGCCGCGCCCAGCAGGCGCAGCAGGCGCTCATGCACGGCCGGCCGCTCCAGCAGCATCGCCAGGTAACTTTCGCGGCGCAGCAAGGGCTCGATCCAGTCGATGATGCGCACGGCGGCTTCTTCGTCGGCCCGGCCTTCAACCAGCCACTGCGCCGTGCGTTGCACCAGCCGGGTCAGGCGCGCGCGCGCATCGTCACGCAGGCCGAGCACGCGCGGGTGGCCGCGCCACAACTCCAGCCGCGCGCGAAACTTGTCGGGCCACTGGGCCGCCAGCTTTTCCAGCAGCTCGTCGATGTCCTGCGGCGCGGCCGGCGCCGATTTGCCGCAGCCCTTGCAATCGGTCTTCTGACCCAGCAGGGTGTCGAACTCCTGGGCGACCAGCTCGCGGTGCGCATCGAGCTCGCTCAGAAACGGGCAGCAACTGGCGTAACCCATGGTCTGTGCGATCCAGGCCAGGTCCTCGTCGCGTGTCGGCAGCACATGGGTCTGCTGGTCGTCCAGGTACTGGATGCGGTGCTCGACGCGGCGCAGGAAATCGTAGGCCCGCATCAGGGCCTCGGCGGTGGCCTGGGCCATCAACCCGGCGCTGGCCACACGCTGCAGCGCATCCAGCGTGGGCCGGGTGCGCAGTTCCGGGAACTGCCCGCCGCGCACCACCTGCAGCAATTGCACGGTGAACTCGATCTCGCGGATGCCGCCGCGCGACATCTTCACGTCGTTGGCGCGTTCGGGATGGCCGGCCGCGCGTTTGGCCGCGTGTTCGCGGATTTGCCGGTGCAGCACCCGCAGCGCGTCGAACACGTTGTAGTCGAGGTAGCGGCGGAACACGAACGGAAGCACCGAGCCGCGCAAGGCCTGGGCAGAACCGCTGCGGATACATTCCAGCGGCGCCACCACGCGGCTCTTGAGCCAGGCAAATCGCTCCCACTCCCTGCCTTGTGCCTGGAAGTATTCCTCCAGCGCATTGAGCGACACCGCCGCCGGCCCGGAATTGCCGTTGGGCCTGAGCGCCAGGTCCACCCGGAACACAAAACCATGTTCGGTGGTGTCGCCGATCAGGGTGTGGATGGCCTTGACCTGCTGCGC
This sequence comes from Polaromonas sp., assembly GCA_030683705.1. Taxonomy (GTDB): domain Bacteria; phylum Pseudomonadota; class Gammaproteobacteria; order Burkholderiales; family Burkholderiaceae_C; genus Polaromonas. Next base: position 12,120 of record JAUXPP010000060.1, read on the forward strand.
AAAATACTCGTGATTGGAAACCGCGCCCCGCCCGTCGTCACGCCCGGCCGTTTCGCCATCGTGGTCATAGACATAAATCAGGTCGATGTCGCTGGACACATTGAGTTCACGCGCGCCCAGCTTGCCCATGCCGATCACCCAGAGATGGGCACGGACCGCCGGGGCACCGGGTGATGCCGGCGCCTGCGGCGGGCCATACAGCGCGTCCAGCGCCGGGCGCGATTCGCAAATCGCGATATCCAGCACCAGTTCGGCGAGTTCGGTCATGGCGCGTGTCACCACCGCCAGCGGAACGCCCGCTGGCGCTGGCGGGACGGGCGCGGAGGCCGCATGTTCAGGCCTGGGGATGCCGTGATCACAGTCGAGGACCACCAGCCGTTCCAGCACCAGCTGGCGCAGGATGCGCAGGCGCACCCCGGTATCGGCTTCCAGGGGCAGCAGGGCGTCGTACGCGGCCTGCATGCTGGCGCGCACCGGCTCGCCCGGCGGCAGCAGCGCGAGATGGCCGGCATAACGCCGGCGTATGCGCTGGACAAACCGGGAATGATCGGAGGCGGCCGTGAGGGACGTTGATGAAGCAGGCATCACACTAGCTGACAAAAACTTCCCTGTGGGGCGTTGAACGGACGGAAGCGCTGAAGGTCATAATTCTCATGTCAATGGATCAATCGACCCCCTCCCAGTCCGTGCTTCCCACCCGACGTCTGAAAATCGCCGCCCTGGCGGCACGCATCGCCCTGGGGCTGGTACTGGCATTCTGGGTCCTGTTCGCTGCGGCCTGGGCCGTGCTCCACGGCTGGATTGTGCCGCGAATCGCCGACTTCCGCCCGCGGCTGGAAACGGCGGCCACGCAGGCGCTGGGGGTGCCGGTGCGTATCGGCCAGATCACCGCCCGTTCCGGGGGACTGATTCCCTCCTTCGAACTGCGCGATGTGGCGCTGCTGGATACCCAGGGGCGCGCCGCCCTGAGTCTGCCGCGTGTGCTGGCGGCGGTCTCGCCTTCGTCCCTGTGGCGCCTGGGATTCGAGCAGATCTACATTGACCAGCCCGAACTGGACATGCACCGTACGGCAGACGGGAAAATTTATGTGGCCGGGCTGGATGTCATGCAGACCCGCGACGACGGCAGTGCCGCGGCCGACTGGTTTTTTTCGCAAACCGAATTTGTCATTCGCGGTGGCACGGTGCGCTGGAGCGATGAGCTGCGGCGGGCGCCGGTGCTGGCCCTGACCGAGGTGGACTGGACCTCGCGCAACCCGGGCCAGCGGCACCTGATGCGTCTGGATGCCACGCCGCCGCCGGCCTGGGGTGACCGGTTCAGCCTGCGCGGGGTGTTCCGCGAACCGTTTTTGTCAGGCGGCGCCGGTCGCTGGAACCAGTGGGCGGGGCAGTTGTATGCCGAGTTCAGCCGGGTCGACGTGTCCGAAGTCAAGCGTTACGTCAGCCTGGATCGCCTCGGCGTCGACCTGAAGGCCGGCACCGGTGCGCTGCGGGCCTGGGCCGATGTGCGGGAGGGGCAGTTCACGGGCGGCACGGCGGACCTGGCCCTGCTCGAAGTCGATGCGCGGCTGGGGCGGGCGCTGGAGCCGCTCGCCTTGCAGGCCGTGACCGGCCGCATTGGCGGCCGACATCTGGCCAATGGATTTGATGTCGCCACCGAAAACCTGCAGTTCCGCACCCGTGATGGCCTGCAATGGCCGGGTGGCAATGCGGCGCTGGTCTACACCGGCGCCGAAGGCAAATTGCCGGCACGCGGGGAGCTCAGGGCGGACAAGCTGGACTTGGCGGCGCTGGCGCTGATCGCCAACCGCTTGCCGCTGGGCAACGCCGCCCACGGCCTGATCGCCGAACTGGGGCCCAAGGGCCTGGTGGAGTCTGTCGACGCGACCTGGCAGGGCGCGCTGGATGCCCCTGTCGCCTACGCCGCCAAAGGACGCGTCGCCGGGCTGGAGATCGCGTCGCACGCGGCCGCCGCCCAGGCGGGCGGCAACGGCACGGCGGTCGCCATCGGCCGGCCCGGTGTGCGCGGCGCGACGGTGGACTTCGACCTGACGCAGCAGGGCGGGCAAGCCCGGCTCACGATCAATGGCGGTGAGCTGGACCTGCCCGGCGTGTTTGAGGATCCGCGCTTGCGCCTCGACCGGTTCTCGGCGGATGCACAGTGGAAGCTGACGGGCCGCAAGATCGATGTGCAACTGCGCAATATGGTGTTTGCCAATGCCGATGCCGAGGGCACGGCACAGGCCGGCTGGCACACCGCCGACGCGCCGGCGGCCGGCAGCACCGGCGCAAGCCGTTTTCCGGGTGTGCTGGACCTGCAGGGTGCGCTCAGCCGCGGTGACGGCAGCAAGGTCCACCGTTACCTGCCGCTGGTGCTTCCGGACACGGTCCGGCATTACGTGCGTGATGCCGTGGTTCAGGGCCAGCTGTCGGAGGTGAAGTTCAAGGTCAAGGGTGACTTGAACGACCTGCCTTTTGCGGACCCGAAGCGGGGTGAGTTCCGCGTGACCGCCAAGGTTTCCAATGCGGCTTACGCCTACGTCCCCCGATCCATCCAGCCGCGTGGCGCACTGGCCTGGCCGGCCCTGAACAATCTCGATGGCGAACTGGTGTTCGACCGTGCTTCGCTGCAGGTCAACGGTGCGTCCGGCGGGGTGGCTGGCCTGCCCGGCCTGCAGGTCGTCAGGGCCGATGCGCGCATCCCTGACCTGATGCATTCTGCGACGGTGCAGGTCACGGCCGAGCTCAAGGGGCCGCTCAGTGATGCGCTGGGCTTCGTCAATACCTCCCCGCTGGGCGAGATCACCGGCCAGGCGCTGGCCAGGACCGTGGCCAGCGGCAGCGCCGACTACAAGTTCCAGCTCACGCTGCCGCTGGCCGACATGGACAAGACCAAAGTGCAGGGCACGGTGAATGTGGCGGGCAATGATGTGCAGTTCACGCCCGACACGCCCCAGTTGGGCCGTCTCAAGGGCCTGGTGAGCTTCAGCGAAAGCGGGTTTGCCATCTCGGGCGGACAGGCCCGCATGCTGGGAGGCGAGGTCCGGCTCGAAGGCGGCACCCGCGCCGCATCCACCGCCGGCGCGCGGCCGGCGGCAGCCGCGCAGGACTTCCCGGATGCGGCCGTGGTGATCCGGGCCCAGGGCAGCATCAGTGCCGAGGGCCTGCGCCAGGCGAAGGAACTCGGCATGGCCGCGCGCCTGGGCGCGCATGCCAGCGGCAGCACGGCCTACACCGCCAGCCTGGGCTTCAGGAAGGGCATGACCGAGATCAGCGTGGCCAGCAACCTGCAGGGCATGGCCCTGAGCCTGCCCGCACCCCTGACAAAAAGCGCCGAAAGCAGCCTGCCGCTGCGCCTGGACAACACGGCCCTGCGCGTAGCGCCCGGCGCCGGGCCGCCGACGCAGGACCAGCTGTCGCTGAGCGTGGGAAGACTGGCCTCGGTGCTGTATGTGCGCGACATCAGCGGCGCCGAGCCGCGTGTGCTGCGCGGCGCCATGGCCATCGGCCTGGAAGCGGGCGAAAGCGCGCCCCTGCCCGACAGCGGGGTCGCCGCCAACATCAACCTCGCGCGTGTGGACATCGATGCCTGGGAGAAGGTGCTGGAAGCCTCCAGTGATCCGGCGCCCGCCGCCGCGGCAGCCCCCACCCGCCTGACGCCCGCCAGCGCCGTGCTTGGCTACCTTCCGACCACCATGGCGATCCGCGCCCGGGAGCTGCTGCTGGATGGCCGCACGCTGCACAACGTGGTGCTCGGCGGCTCGCGCGACGGCCTGACCTGGCGCGCCAACATCGATGCGACCGAGCTCAACGGCTATGTCGAATTTCGCCAGCCCGGCGGCGCGGGATCGGGGCGGCTGTATGGGCGGCTGTCCCGGCTGAGCCTGGGACAGGGCACGGCCAGGGAGGTCGAGGCGATTCTGGACGAACAGCCGGCCGGTATCCCGGCGCTCGATATTGTTGTCGAGGACCTGGAACTGCGCGGCAAAAAACTCGGGCGGGTGGAAGTCGAGGCCATCAACCGGGGCGCCGGCACGGTCGCCCGCGAAGGCGGGGTGCGTGAGTGGCGGCTCAACAAGCTCAACATCATCATGCCGGAAGCCACCCTGACGGCCAGCGGCAACTGGGTGGCCGTCAACGCGCAGCAGGCCGCGGGCCTGGCGAGCGGCGGCCGGGCGCCGGCCGAAAGGCGCCGAACGGTCATGAATTTCCGGCTCGATATCGATGATTCGGGCGAATTGCTCAAGCGTTTCGGCATGGCCGATGTCATACGCCGCGGAAAGGGACGGCTGGAAGGCCAGATCGCGTGGATAGGCTCGCCGCTGAGCCTGGACTACCCCAGCCTGAACGGCCAGTTCAATGTGAACGTGGCCTCGGGCCAGTTCCTCAAGGCCGACCCCGGCATCGCCAAGCTGCTGGGCGTTCTCAGCCTGCAGGCCCTGCCCAGGCGGCTGACCCTGGATTTCCGGGACGTGTTTTCCGAAGGGTTCTCCTTCGATTTTGTGCGCGGTGATGTCAGCATCACCCAGGGACTGGCGTTCACCAACAACCTGCAGATGAAAGGCGTCAATGCTGCCGTGCTGATGGAAGGCTCGGCCGACATTGCGAAGGAAACCCAGAACCTGACGGTGGTGGTGGTGCCCGAAATCAATGCGGGTACCGCTTCCCTGATCGCCACGGTGATCAACCCGGCGATAGGCATAGGGACCTTCCTGGCGCAGTATTTCCTGCGGCGGCCGCTGACGCAGGCTGCGACCCAGGAGTTCCACATCGACGGCACCTGGACCAATCCGAAAATCACCAAGCTGGAACGCAAACTGCCGGCCGCGGCCAGGGCCGGCGAAGAAACCGGGGAGAAGTGACATGCAAGTGGCCGCCCTGCAAATGGTGTCCGGCACCGGCGTTCAGGCCAACCTGGATGCTGCCAGGCAGTTGCTCGAACAGGCCGGCGCGCAAGGCGCCGAACTGGCCGTGTTGCCGGAGTATTTTTGCCTGATGGGCTGGAAAGACAGCGACAAGCTGGCCGCGCAGGAAATGCCGGGCCAGGGCGCCATCCAGGACTTTCTGGCAAGCGCAGCCCGCGAGCTCAAGCTCTGGATTGTGGGCGGCACCGTGCCGCTTTGCGGCAGCGACAGCCAGCACGTGCGCAACAGTTCGCTGGTGTACGCGCCCTCGGGGCGTTGTGAGGCGCGTTACGACAAGATCCATCTGTTCAGGTTCGACAACGGGCAGGAACAGTACGACGAGTCGCGTGTCATCGAGAGCGGCCCAGCACCGGTCAGCTTCGACCTGCCGTCCCTCGACGGTCACACCTGGCGCGTCGGCCTGAGCATCTGTTACGACCTGCGGTTTCCGGAGCTTTATCGCGCACTGAAGTCGGATCTGCTGCTGGTGCCCAGCGCTTTCACCTACACCACGGGGCAGGCGCACTGGGAGACCCTGTTGCGGGCACGCGCGATCGAAAACCTGGCTTATGTGGTGGCGGCTGCCCAGGGCGGCGTGCATGAGAACCGGCGCCGCACCTGGGGCCAGAGCCTGATCGTCGATCCCTGGGGCGAGATTCTTTCGCAGCGCGCCCAGGGCCCGGGGGTGGTTGTGGCGGAGCTGCGCGCGGACCGGCTGGACGCGGTGCGACGGCAGCTTCCCGCGCTCGACCACGGGGTGTTGTGAGCGCGCAGCCACAAGCAGGCCCCAGCTGGAAGGCCCGCCGCTGGAGCCGGCGCTGGGCGCTGTGGAGCCTGCTGGTCGCCTTGCTGGTCGTCCTGCTCTCCACGCTGGTCTGGCTGGCCGGCCGCTATGAATCCAGTCAGGTGCAAAGCCGGCTGGAGCAGGATGCTGCGCAGATGACGACCGACATCCGTGCGGAACTGACCCGCAATGTGCAGAGTTTTCAGGCCCTGCAGGTCGACAATCCCACCCCCGAGGCCTGGCGGCTGCTCGCCGCAGAACTGCTGCGGGAAAACCGCGAGATGATGCGCCTGGAGTCGCGCGACCTGGCGCTGGGCCTGGTGTCCTTCGCCGAAACGCCGTACCGCACCTCGGTGTTCGAGCGGCTGGGCCGGGATTCCACCCAGGGCGATGTCGGATTTGCCTGCACGGCGGCCCGGCGTTTCAGCGGCCCGGCGTATTCGACCAGCTACTTTCTTCCCCAGGCCGACGGGCTGGGGCTGGAGGTGCTCGACATGTGCCTGCCGGTGCTGGTGTCCGGCAGGCTGGCCGGTTACCTGGTAGCCACTTATTCATTGCCGGACATCCTGTCGGAGCTGGTCGGCCGGCAGGTGGCGCGCGGCCAGGGCCTGGCCTTCACCGAGGCCGACGGGACGCGTCTGGCGATGTACGGCAACCCGACGCGCGGCAACCAGGCTTACATTGCGCAGCAGCTGCTGGATCTGCCGGGCAACACGCTGGTGCTGCGGCTGGAGAGCCGGCGCGGAACGCCGGCACTGTTTCCCAACCTGCTGACCGCGCTGGTCACGGCCATGTCGATGGCGCTGGTGGCGGTGCTGGCCCTGCTGGGGCGCGATATGCGGCGGCGCCTCAAGGTCGAGCACGACCTGGCCGATGCGCTGGCCTTTCGCAAGGCCATGGAAGACTCGCTGGTGACCGGCATGCGCGCCCGTGACCTGCAGGGGCGCGTGACTTACGTGAACCCGGCGTTTTGCCAGATGGTCGGCATGGAGGCTGGTGAACTGCTCAACCGCGACGCGCCGCCGCCTTACTGGCCACCCGAGCAGGTGGAGGAATACGGGCAGCGCCAGGCGAGCCGGCTGGCCGTGGGCGCGACCTTGCCGCGCGAGGGCTTCGAGTCGGTGTTCATGCGGCGCGACGGTTCGCGTTTTCCGGTGCTGATCATCGAGGCACCGCTGATCAATGCCGTTGGCAAACAGACCGGCTGGATGAGCGCCATTCTCGACGTCAGCGAGCAGCGGCGCATCGAGGAGTTGTCGCGCGCCAGCCAGGACCGCCTGCAGGCCACGGCCCGCCTGGCCACGGTCGGCGAGATGGCTTCACTGCTGAGCCATGAGTTGAACCAGCCGCTGGCGGCCATTTCCAGCTATGCCACAGGGTCGCTCAACCTGCTGCAAAGCGCCGCTGCCGATGACCGGCAGCCTTCCACCAGCGAGGACCTGCAACTGGCCATGCGCCGGATTGCCGAGCAGGCCGAGCGGGCCGGCAAGGTCATCAAGAGCGTGCATGACTTCGTGCGTCGCCGCGAACAGGTGCGCGAACCGATTGCGCCGCGCGCGCTGCTCGATGCGGTGATGCCGCTGGTCAGCCTGCAGGCGCGCAAGCTGGGCGTGCGTGTGCTGATGCAGGTGGATGCGAGTTGCGGGCCGGTGTTGTGCGACCGGACCATGGTCGAGCAGGTGCTGCTCAATCTCGCGCGCAACGGCATGCAGGCGATGCAGGGACTGGACAAGAACCGCCGCGCCGACAAGGTGCTGACCCTGCGCGTGCGGCCGGCCGCGTCCAATGCCTGGAGCCGCTGGGTGGAGTTCGCCGTGATCGATCATGGCGAAGGCATTTCGGAGAAGGTGGCGCAGCAGCTGTTCACGCCGTTTTTCACCACCAAGGCCGAAGGCATGGGCCTGGGCCTGAGCCTGTGCCGCACCGTGATCGAGCAGCATGGTGGTTTCCTCGGCTTCGAAGCGGTGTCGCCTCAGGGTACGATTTTCACTTTCACGCTGCCGGTGGCGGCCAGCCCCGGCGAAGCGCCGGAGCCGGCCCCCCAGGCAGCCCCAGCGCCATAAGGGACTCGCCATGGAACCGATACAGAATGCCACCGTATACATCGTTGATGACGACGCCAGCGTGCGCGAGGCGCTGGCCTGGCTGCTGCGCTCACGGCGCCTGCCCAGCGAGTCCTTCGACAGTGCCGAAGCTTTTGACGAGCGTATTTCGGGGCCGTTCCAGGTCACCTCCCCGTCCTGCGCGCTGCTCGATGTGCGCATGGGCGGCATGAGTGGTCTGGCGATGTTCGAAAAACTGATTGCCTGCGGCCTGCTGCCCGCCATGCCGGTGATTTTCCTGACCGGTCACGCCGACGTGCCCACCGCGGTCGACGCGGTCAAGCGCGGGGCCTTCGACTTTTGCGAGAAACCCTTTTCCGACAACGTGCTGGTGGACCGTATCGAGCAGGCACTGGCGCAGTCGGCCGCGGTGCTGGCCCAGCGCAACGAGCACACCAGCCTGCGCACGCGCCTGGACGGGCTGACGGAGCGCGAGCGCGATGTGATGCGGCTGGTGGTCGAGGGTTTGCCGAACAAGCTGGTGGCTGACCAGCTCGACATCAGCGTGCGCACGGTGGAGGTTCACCGCGCCCGGGTATTTGACAAAATGAGCGTAAAGTCGGCGGTGGAGCTGGCTAATCTGCTACGTAATTTATAGCGGCTCGTCCGGTTTCCCGGGGCGCGTGTCGGGCCTGGCGGGATCCTTGAGTTCGCCGTTCTTGCGGCCGGAGAACATGGTCCACCAGACAATGAACACCAGAATCAGCAGGGCCCCCAGGGCTTCAAGTAAAAGTAAGGCCATGACTGTTTTTTCCCGCGCAACACATACCACCGCCATTATCGCCTTCATCGGCCTGCTTGCTTCCTGCGCCACCGCGCCGCTGCCCCCGTCGTCAGCACCGCCCTCGCCGCCGCCGGTTGTCGGCATTCCCCGTCCCGCTGACGGTCCCAGCTTGCCGCCCAGAACCCAGGGCAAAAGCCGCTGGGTGCCGGTGGCCTGGTCCGAACTGCCGGGTTTCGAGAGCGACACGCTGTTCGAGGCCTGGAACGCCTGGCTCAAGAGCTGCGAACGCCCGGGCCCGGCCTTCGCGCCGCTGTGCGGCGAGGTGCGGCGCCTGAGCATCGCCAGCGCCGACGAACAACGCGCCTGGATGGTCAGCCGGCTCCAGCCCTACCGCGTCGAAACCCCGCAAGGCGCCGCCGAAGGCCTGCTCACCAGTTATTACGAGCCGGTGTTCAAGGCCAGCCGCCAGAGCGGCAATGGCTACACCGTGCCGCTGTACCAGGCGCCGGCAGGTCTTGCCAGCCGCAAGCCCTGGTACACACGCCAGGACATCGACACGCTGCCGGAAGCCCAGGCGGCCTTGCGCGGCCGCGAGATCGCTTTCATGGCCGACGCCATCGACGTGTTGATGCTGCACATCCAGGGCTCGGGTCGCCTGCAGCTGACCGAGGCCGACGGCTCGCAGCGCACGGTGCGGGTGGCGTTTGCCGGTTCCAACGAGCGGCCTTACCGCAGCGTCAACCAGTGGCTGCTGGAGCAGGGCGTCACCAGAATCAACCCCTGGCCTGACGCCACCAAGGCCTGGGTGGCGCAAAACCCGCAGCGCCTGCAGCAGTTGCTCTGGAGCAATCCGCGCTACATTTTTTTCCGCGAGGAGGCGCTCAGCGAACAGGATGCGTCCTACGGTCCGCGCGGCGCGCAGGGGGTGCCACTGACGCCGGGCCGCTCCATCGCGGTGGACCGCGAGAGCATTCCCTACGGCACGCCGGTCTGGCTGGCCTCGCGCGGTCCGGCCGCCGACCTGCAGAAGCTGGTGATGGCGCAGGACACCGGCAGCGCCATCGTCGGGGCGGTGCGCGCCGATTATTTTGCGGGGACGGGCCCCGAGGCCGGGCTGCTGGCCGCGCGCGTCAACCAGCCGCTGCGCTTGTGGGTGCTGTGGCCCAAATGATGCGCATGCAGGAGTCGCGATGAACAACAAGCTGTGGGCATTCGCTCTGATGGCGCTGCTGACCGCCTGTGCCGGCCCGGGTGGGCCGTCCGGCCAGCAGTCCTGGCGCTGCGAACACGGCATCGATTTCCGCGTGCGTTTTGTCGACGACAGCGCGCTGCTGGAGGGCACGCGTGCCAATGAAGTGTTGTTCCGCGACGCGGGCGGCCAGGGACCGCAGCAATCGGTGTACAGCAATTCAAAAATGCGCGCCGAGTTCGGCCTCGGTGCCAATGGCCGCGAGGCGCTGCTGACCTACCCGGCGCTGCCGCTGAAGGCGCGCTGCGTGCGCGACTGAGGCGCGCGCAGGCTCACCCGGCTTATTCGATCTTCGCGCCCGAGGCCTTCACCACATCGGCCATGCGTTTGTAGTCCACGGCCAGCAGCTTGCCGAAGTCGGCATTGCTCATGGCCTTGGGCTCGATGCCCTGCTTGTCCAGGCGTTCCAGGATCACCGGATCCTTCAGCAGTTTGGCCATGGCCGTATTGATGCGCGTGGCTTCGGCCGCAGGCGTCGCGGCCGGGCCGAGCAGGCCGAACCAGGAGTCGAAGGCATAACCGGGCAGGCCGCTTTCGGCGATGGTCGGCAGCTCGGGCAGGTACTTGCTGCGCTGCGGTGAGGTCACGCCCAGCAGGCGGATGCGGCTGTCCCTGGCGAAAGCCAGGGCGCCAATGCTGGCAGCGATCACCGCGTGCGCGCGGCCGGAAATCACTTCGTTGATGGCTTCGCCCGTCGCCTTGAGCGGCACATGCACCAGGTCGATGCCGGCCAGGCCATTGAAATACGCCATGGACAGATGCGTGGCGCTGCCCATGCCCGCCGTGGCGTAGTTCATCTTGCCGGGATTGGCCTTGGCATAACGAATGAACTCGGCGACGTTCTTGGCCGGCACGTCGGGGTGGATCATCAGCACATATCCGGCCGTGCCGATGTGGGCCAGCGGCGTGAAATCCTTTTGCGGGTCGTAAGCCAGCTTGGTGTACAGCGAGCCGGCGATGTTGTGGCTGGCTGCAGCCATCACCATGGTGGTGCCGTCCGGCTCGGACTTGGCCACAAAACCGGTGCCAATCGTGCCGCCTGCGCCGGCGCGGTTTTCGACGATCACGGTCTGGCCCAGCGCCTGGCCGAGCTCGCCGTTCATGGCGCGCGCCAGGATGTCCTGCACGCCGCCGGCCGCGTAGGGCACAACCACACGCACGGGTTTGCCGCTGGCCTGGGCCCAGGCCGGCAGGGCGCTCAGGCCGCTGAGGGAGGCCAGGCCGGTGGCGATGGCGGCGCCCAGCAGTGTTCTACGCTTGATCATGGATATTCCTTTTTGTGTGGACGGGGTTCTAGTTGATGCAGATTTCGTCGGCCAGGCGGCGCATGAAACGTTCGCACCAGGCCAGTTGTTCGAGGGTCACCCACTCGTTCGGCTGGTGTGCCTGCGCGATGTGGCCGGGGCCACAGACGATGGTCGGCACACCGACCTGGTGAAACAATGCAGCTTCCGTGCCAAAGGACACCTTGCCGGCGCCCGAAGACGCGTCAACACCGGCGCAGGCGAAACACAGGCGCGCGATCTCGCTGTCGGCATCGGTGGCAAAACCCGGCAGCACCGAATTGAGTTTGTGCGTGATGCCGGTGTCGGGCGCCACCGCCTGCATCGCCGGCACCAGGCTGTCCGCGAACTCCTTCGCTTCATTGAACAGCAGCACCGGTGAATTCATGTGGTGGTGGCGGATCTCCCAGGTCACCTCGCAGTCGCGCGGGATGATGTTGAGCGCCGTGCCGCCGGCGATCACGCCGGTGTGGATGGTGGTGTGCGGCACGTCGTAAATGGGATCGAACGGGCCTTCAGCGACCAGGCGGCGATGCATGGACTTGAGCTTGGTCACAAATTCGCAGGCGATCTCGACCGCGTTGACGCCCTGCGGGGTCAGCGAGGAATGCGCCTCGAAGCCGCGCACCGAAGTTTTGTAGGCGTGTTTGCCCTTGTGCGCAATCACCACCTGCATGCCGGTCGGCTCGCCGACGATGCAGCCGGCCGGTTTGTAGCCCTGCTCCACCATGTCGGCGATCAGGCGTCGCACACCGATGCAACCGACTTCCTCGTCGTAGCTGAAGGCCAGGTGCACCGGGCGCTTGAGTTTGCGCTTGAGCAGCTCGGGCACCATCATCAGCGCGGTGGCGCCGTAACTTTTCATGTCGGTGACACCGCGGCCATAGAGCTTGTCGCCGATGATCTGCGCGCTGAAGGGGTTGGTGTCCCAGGGCTGGCCATCGACGGGCACCACGTCGGTGTGCCCGGACAGCACCAGGCCGCCGGTTTTGGTTTCGCCGTCGGCCGCCGGCAGGGTGGCCCAGAGATTGGCCTTTTTGCCGCTGTCGTCGTACGTCAGCCGGCATTCAATGCCCTGGGCTTGGAGCAGCGCGCGCGTCCACTCGATGATGGGCAGGTTGCTGTCGCGCGAGACCGAGGCAAACGAGACCCATTTTTCGATCAGGGGCAGCGCCGCCAGGTCGGCTGCCTGCACGGCGCGCAGGCCGGCAGTGGGAAGAGGGGCATTCATGGGGGACCTTTGCTGGAAAGCCCTGGAACAGGGCGGATCGGAGGGGGTTTGCAAAAATTGTAGGGCAGTCCGGGTTTGCTATCAAAAACGTAGCTGCTTGCGCTTGTCAGTCAAGGGCTGGAGGCCAAAAACACGCAAAATTCAGGCCATGGCGACGGATTCTGCCTTTTCGTCCGCGCGACCCGCCCAGGCACTGCACATCTCTGCCGGCAGCGAACTCTTGCGCTGGATCAGGTCGTGTTTGGCAAACAGCTCGGCAATCCAGTCCACAAACACGCGCACCTTGTTGCTCAGGTGGCGGTTGGGCGGATACACCACATGCAGCGGCACGGCCCCGCCGCACCACTCGGTGAACAGCGGCTCGAGTTCGCCGCGGCTGATGTGGTCCTGCACCAGGAAGGTCGCGGTGTGCAGCACGCCGAGGCCGGCCAGCACCGCGACCACGCCGGCGCGTGAATCATTGACTGACAGCAGGTGGCGCCCGTCGAGTTCGATGGTCTCACCGTCGCGGTAGTACTCGAAGTTGTACATCTTGCCGTTGCGCGGCGAGGCATAACGGATCAGCTTGTGGTTCTCCAGCTCGCGCGGGTGTTTCGGCTTGCCGTGGCGTTTCAGGTAGTCCGGCGAGGCGCAGGACACCAGGTAAAACTCGCCGATGCGGCGGGCCACCAGCGACTGGTCGGTCAGGTCGCCGCCGCGCACCACGCAGTCCACGTTCTCCGCGATGATGTCCACCGGCCGGTCGCTCACGCCGAGTTCCAGCTGGATGTCCGGGTAACGCGCATAGAAGTCCGCCAGCGCCGGGATGATCACCGTCAGGCCCAGCGACGAGGGCACATCGACCTTGAGCCGTCCGCGCGGGCTGGCCTTGGCGCGCGACATGCTCGATTCGAGTTCTTCCACCTCGCCCAGCAGCCGGCTGGCCTGCTCGTAATAGGCGGCGCCGTCGACCGTGACCGCGACCTTGCGTGTGGTCCGGTTCAGCAGCTTGGTGTCCAGCTCCTTTTCCAGGTCCTGGATCAGCCGGGTCACGGTGGCCTTGGGCAGGTCCATGGAATCGGCAGCCTTGGTGAAGGTGCCGGCTTCGACGACCCGCACAAAGGCCTGCATGGCGGAAAACTTGTCCATGGGAAAAATCCTGGGCGCTGAGGTTGCAAGGCGGGGCGGCTGAAGCCGCGTCTGAATCGGATTTTGCCGCCAATTTCAATGCCATTGTTTCTGTGGTGAAACAAACAATATCGAAAAGCGCTATTTATTAAGCATTCACCCGCGCCTACATTCTGCTGCATCGCAACAAATGGCGCCGCCCTGCGGCACACCCCATGTCCCGTTCGCAGCTTTCATCGTTTTCTTCTGCCGGCAGCTGGCCGGACGGTCTGGACCAGCAGATCGCCATTGCCCCGGACCGGCAGCTCAATGTGCGGGTTTACGGCCGGCACCCGGACGGCGCGACCGACCCGGCACCGCTGGTGCTGCACTTTCGCGCCGGGGCTTTTGTGGCCGGCTCGCTGGACCAGGGCGCCTGTATCGCCGGCCTGCTGGCGGATGCGGGCGCCGTGGTGATCTCGGTGGACTACCCGCTGGCACCTGCCCACCCTTTCCCGCAGGCGGTCGAGACCGGGTATGCGGCGCTGGTCTGGGCGGGGAAGGCCAGGCACAAGCTGGCGGGCCGCAACGCGCCGCTGCTGATCGCCGGCGAAGAGGCCGGCGGCAACCTGGCGGCGGCCGTCGCCCTGATGGCGCGCGACCAGGACACGCCCCGGCTGGCCGGCCAGATCCTGCTGTCGCCCATGCTGGACGCCTGCATGGCCACGGCATCGCTGCGTGACGCGCACGCCGGCCCGGTCGGCTGCACCTGGGCCGACGGCTGGCACAGCTACCTGCCGCGCCTCGAAGATGCCGCCCACCCGTATGCGGCGCCGGGTTCGGCTTTTCGCCTGTCGGGTTTGCCGCCCACCTTGCTGATCACCGCCGAGGACGATCCGCTGCGGGATGAGGCACAAGCCTACGCACAGCGGCTGCGCGCGGCAGGGCTGGTTGTCCAGCAGGCCGTGCTCCCCGAACCGACCGGATGGCCCGGCAATTATCTGGAGGCGGGCCATGACCAGGCCGCATGGCCTGCGCTGGTGCAGAAGCAGATCAGCGACTTTTTTGCCAGCCTGACCGCCGCCCACGACGTGCAAAGCAGCCTGCTGGCACACCCCTGATGCGGCTTTGCTTTTTCTTGAAGGAGTGGTCCTTGTCACCGATACGTTTTGGCATCGCCGGACCTGCACCTTCTGCTGGCCGCCGCGCGGGCTTTGATTCGCATGTCGCAAAAGATCATCCCGCCATGTCCCCAGGCCTGGTGGGGATTTCATGCCCATGCCTTGACCTTGCCATCGTTGGAGGCTTGAAAGTTCATGCCTTCATTCATTGACAAGAACGTTTCATGACCTGATTCACTGTTGACGCCATGGCCGCTTAGCCGCCCGTCGTCTGGTTTCCAGTTTCCCTGTCGGGGCATCGATCTGCTGGCGATGCCCGGGCGCCGTCTTCCAGGTTTTTCCACATTTTTCTTGAGGTGTTCGCCATGCCATTGATTCCACTACACAACAACAAGCGCCGTCTTCTGGCGGTCACACTGGGCGCCCTGGCGGTGGCCGGCATGTCGGCCGCCGTTTTTGGTGTGTCCGGCTCCGGTGCCCAGGCGGATATGACCACCGCCCCTGCCGCCATACCGGTGTCCGTCGCCACCGTCGTGCAGAGCGATGTCGCCGCCTGGGACGAGTTTTCGGGCCGGCTCGAGGCGGTCGAACGGGTGGACATTCGTTCGCGCGTGGCCGGCATCCTCCAGGTCGTGCATTTCCGCGAAGGCGCGCTGGTCAAAAAGGGTGAGCTGCTGCTGACGATAGACCCCGCGCCCTACGCCGCCGAGGTGCAGCGTGCCGACGCCCAGGTCGGCGCAGCCCAGGCGCGGGTGGCGCAGGCCAAAGGCGAGTACGAGCGTTCGCAGCGCCTGTGGACCGAGCAGGCGATCTCCAAACGCGAGTTCGACGAGCGCAGCAACGGCCAGCGCGAGGCCGACGCCAACCTGCGCGCCGCCCAGGCCGCGCTGCAGACCGCACAACTGAGCCTGGGCTACACCCAGGTGCGCGCGCCGGTGGCCGGCCGTGTCGGCAAGCTCGAGTTGACGGTCGGCAACCTGGTGGCTGCCGGCCCGGGCGCCCCGGTGCTGACCACGCTGGTTTCGGTCAGCCCGATTTATGCGAGCTTCGACGCCGACGAGCAGGTGGTGGCCAGGGCCCTGAAGGACGTGAGCAGCGGCGGTGAACGCAGGCTCGAACGTATCCCGGTGCAGATGGGCACCGCCGCCAGCAGCGACACGCCTTTCGAGGGCCGGCTGCAACTGGTCGACAACCAGGTCGACGCCAAAAGCGGCACGGTGCGCGCCCGCGCGGTCTTCGACAACAAGGACGGCCAATTGATGCCGGGCCAGTTCGCGCGCATCCGCATGGGCCAGGCGACGCAGGCCACGGCCCTGCTGGTCAACGAACGTGCCGTCGGCACCGACCAGAACAAGAAGTACGTGCTGGTGGTCGGCTCAGGCAACAAGGCCGAGTACCGCGAAGTCACGCTGGGCGCCTCGGTCAACGGCCTGCGTGTGGTCAAGGACGGCCTCGCGCCCAACGAACGCATCGTCGTCAACGGCCTGCAGCGTGTGCGCCCCGGTGCGCTGGTGGCGCCGCAGCCGGTCGAGATGTCGGCCAAGGCCGAACTGCTGAATGCCGACAAGCCGGTCAAGGTGGCCGCCAAGTAATGAACAAAGGTCGGGGATCACCGGCCTTTGCCTGACCAACAAAAAAATGCCATGAATCTTTCCAAATTTTTTATCGACCGGCCGATTTTTGCCGGCGTGTTGTCGCTGCTGATGCTGATCGCCGGCCTGGTGGCGCTCGGCGGCCTGCCGATCTCGGAGTACCCGGAAGTCGCGCCGCCCTCGGTGGTGGTGCGCGCCCAGTACCCCGGCGCCAATCCCAAGGTGATTGCCGAAACCGTGGCCATGCCCCTGGAGGAATCCATCAACGGCGTCGAGGGCATGTTGTACATGGGCAGCCAGGCCACCACCGACGGCGTGATGACGCTGACCGTGACCTTCAAGCTCGGCACCGACCCCGACAAGGCGCAGCAAATGGTGCAAAACCGGGTCTCGCAGGCTGAGCCGCGCCTGCCCGAGGAGGTGCGCCGGCTCGGCGTCGCCACCGTCAAGAGCGCGCCCAACATCACGATGGTGGTGCACCTGGTCTCGCCGAACGACCGCTACGACATCAACTACCTGCGCAACTATGCGGT
Source organism: Polaromonas sp. (assembly GCA_030683705.1). Lineage (GTDB taxonomy): Bacteria > Pseudomonadota > Gammaproteobacteria > Burkholderiales > Burkholderiaceae_C > Polaromonas. The sequence continues at coordinate 28,729 of JAUXPP010000060.1, forward strand.
GCTGAATGTCAAGGACAGGCTGGCGCGTATCCAGGGCGTCGGCCAGGTGCAGATTTTCGGCGGCGGTGACTACTCGATGCGGGTCTGGCTGGACCCGCAGAAAGTGGCGCAGCGCGGCCTGTCGGCCAGCGATGTGGTGGCCGCCATCCGCGGCCAGAACGTGCAGGCGGCTGCCGGCGTGGTCGGCGCCTCGCCGGGGCTGCCGGGCGTGGACATGCAGCTGTCGATCAATGCGCAGGGGCGTTTGCAGAACGAGGAAGAGTTCGGCGACATCATCGTCAAGACCGGCGCCGACGGCGCGGTGACGCGCTTGCGTGACATCGCCCGCATCGAATTGGGCGCGTCTGACTATGCGCTGCGCTCGCTGCTGAACAACAAGCCCGCCGTCGGCATGGGCGTGTTCCAGGCGCCCGGTTCCAACTCGCTGGAGATTTCGGACGCGGTGCGCCAGACCATGGACGAGCTCGCCAAAAACATGCCCGAAGGCGTGGAGTACCGCATTGCCTACGACCCGACGCAGTTTGTGCGCGCCTCCATCGCGTCGGTGATCACGACGCTGCTGGAAGCGGTGGCGCTGGTGGTGTTGGTGGTGATTTTGTTCCTGCAGACCTGGCGCGCTTCCATCATCCCTCTGCTGGCGGTGCCGGTGTCGGTGGTCGGCACCTTTGCGGTGTTGCATCTGTTGGGCTTTTCGATCAACGCGCTGAGCCTGTTCGGGCTGGTGCTGGCCATCGGCATTGTGGTCGACGACGCCATCGTGGTGGTGGAAAACGTGGAGCGCAACATCGAGGCCGGGCTGACGCCCCGCGAGGCGACCTACCGCGCCATGCGAGAAGTGTCCGGCCCCATCATCGCGATCGCGCTGGTGCTGGTGGCGGTGTTTGTGCCGCTGGCCTTCATCAGCGGCCTGACCGGGCAGTTCTACAAACAGTTCGCGGTGACGATTGCGATCTCCACCGTGATTTCGGCGATCAATTCGCTGACCCTGTCGCCGGCGCTGGCGGCGCTGCTGCTGAAAAGCCACGACGCACCCAAAGACGCGCTGACGCGCGGCATGGACAAGGTGTTCGGCCGCTTCTTCGCGTGGTTCAACCGCATGTTCAAGCGCGGCGCCACGGCCTACAGCGGCGGTGTCAAGGGCGCGATCTCGCGCAAGACGCTGATGCTGGTGGTTTACGGGGTGCTGGTGGCCGCCACTGTCGGCATCTTCAAGCTGGTGCCCGGCGGTTTTGTGCCGGCGCAGGACAAGCAGTACCTGATCGGTTTTGCGCAGCTGCCCGACGGCGCGACGCTGGACCGCACCGAAGACGTGATACAGCGCATGGGCGAGATCATGAAAAACAACCCGAATGTGGAAGACGCGATTGCCTTCCCCGGCTTGTCGATCAACGGCTTCACCAACAGCTCCAACTCCGGCATCGTGTTTGCCACGCTCAAGCCTTTTGCCGAACGCAAGAACGCCGACCAGAGCGGCGGCGCCGTGGCCGGCCAGCTCAACGGCGCGTTTTCCGGCATCCAGGATGCCTTCATCGTGATGTTCCCACCGCCACCGGTCGAAGGCCTGGGCACCACCGGCGGCTTCAAGCTGCAGCTCGAAGACCGTGCCTCGCTCGGTTACGACGCCATGGACGCTGCCGTCAAGGCCTTCATGGACAAAGTGTCGCAGGCGCCCGAGATTGCTGGCACCTTCACCAGCTGGCAGGTCAATGTGCCGCAGCTTTATGCCGACATCGACCGCACCAAGGCGCGCCAGCTCAATGTGCCGGTGACCGACATCTTCGACACCATGCAGATTTACCTGGGCAGCCTGTACGCCAACGACTTCAACAAGTTCGGCCGCACCTACAGCGTGCGCGTGCAGGCCGATGCGCCCTACCGCGCACGCGCCGAAGATGTGGGCCTGCTCAAGGTGCGATCCACCACCGGTGAAATGGTGCCGCTGTCGGCGCTGATGAAGGTGAACTCCAGCTTCGGCCCGGAACGCGCGATGCGTTACAACGGCTACCTCTCGGCCGACGTCAGCGGCGGCCCGGCGCCGGGTTATTCCTCGGGTCAGGCGCAGCAGGCGATCGAACGCATCGCGGCCGAGACCCTGCCCAAAGGCATCAGTTACGAATGGACCGAGCTGACCTACCAGGAAATCCTCGCCGGCAATTCCGCGGTGCTGGTGGTCCCGCTGGCCATCCTGCTGGTCTTCCTGGTGCTGGCCGCGCAGTATGAAAGCCTGACCTTGCCGATCGCCATCATCCTGATCGTGCCCATGGGCCTGCTGGCGGCCATGACCGGGGTCTGGCTCTCGGGCGGCGACAACAACGTCTTCACCCAGATCGGGCTGATGGTGCTGGTCGGGCTGTCGGCAAAAAACGCCATCCTGATCGTCGAGTTTGCGCGTGAGCTCGAGTTTGCCGGCCGCACGCCGGTGCAGGCCGCGATCGAGGCCAGCCGCCTGCGCCTGCGCCCCATCCTGATGACCTCGCTGGCTTTTGTCATGGGTGTGCTGCCGCTGGTGCTGTCCACCGGCGCCGGCGCCGAGATGCGTTCGGCCATGGGTGTGGCGGTGTTCGCCGGAATGATTGGCGTGACGGCTTTTGGCCTCTTCCTCACGCCGGTGTTTTATGTGGCGCTGCGCCGCATGACCGGCAACCGGCCGCTCAAGCTGCACGGCGAGGTCCCGCACATCGAGGCTTTTGCCGGCGGTGGTGGCGCGGCTGTCCATGCGCAGCCGGCTGCACGCATCGGCCACCACGAATAAACAGAACCATTCAAGGAGTTCAACATGAACCACAGGTCTTCCCGATTGCGCAACGCGCTGGTCCCTCTGCTCGCAGCCCTGGTGCTGGCCGGTTGTGCCACGCCCGCAGCTGTCGATCCCGCGAGCCTGCCGCTCACGCCGCCGGCGTTCAGGAACCAGGATGCCTCCCGCGTGCTGGCAGGCACGCCCCTCAGCGCAGAAGCACAAACCCAGGGCCGCTGGTGGGCGGTGTTTGCCGACCCGGTGCTGGACCAGCTGGTCGTGCAGGCCGGCCGCAACAACAGCAGCGTGTATGTCGCGGCCGGCCGCCTGGCCCAGGCGCGCGCGCTGCTGCGTGCCAGCGACGCGAATCGCCTGCCGCAAGTCGAGCTCGGTGCCGGTGCGGTGCGCCAGCAAAACAGCACGACCGGCAACCGACCGCAAACCGTGGTCAGCGTGGGCGCCAATTTGTCCTGGGAGCTGGACCTGATGGGCAGGCTCTCGCTGAATTCCGATGCCGCCTCGCTGGACGCCGCTTCGCGTGAGGCGCTGCTGCGCAGCACGCAGCTGCTGGTGCAGGCGAATGTGGCGCAAACTTATCTGCAGTTGCGCGCGTTTGATGCCGAGCGGGCCCTGGTGCACGACACCCTGAAGGCCTACCGCGACACGCTGCGCCTGACCGAGGTGCGCTTCAGGGAAGGCGACGTGGCCGAACTCGATGTGGCGCGGGTGCGCACCGAGGTGGCGTCCACCGAATCGGAAGCGCTGGCACTGGACCGGCGCCGCGCCGAGCTCCAACACGCGCTGGCCGTGCTGGTCGGTGAGGTGGCATCCAGCTTCGAGGTGAAACCGGCCGAATGGGCCACAGCCCTGCCGGTGATCCCGGCCGGCGTGCCCAGCACCGTGCTGGTCAGGCGCCCCGATGTGTCGGCCGCACAAAGCAACATGCAGGCGGCGCAGGCGCGCGCCGGTGTGGCCAAAGCCGCCTGGTTTCCCAGCTTTTCACTGACCGCCACCGGCGGCTACGCGGCGCCGGAAATCAGCGACCTGTTCAAGATGGCTACCCGTGCCTGGGGCGTGGGTGCGCTGCTTTCTCTGCCGATGTTCGACGGCGGCCGGCGTGAGGCCGGTGTAGCCAACGCCAATGCCGAACTCGACATTGCGCTTGCCAGCTACCGCGAGCAGATCCTGGTGGCCTTCCGCGAGGTCGAGGACCAGCTGTCGGCGCTGCGCCTGCTGGCCGCGCAGTCGGAGGCTCAGTCGCGTTCGGTGGCCTCGGCCGCGCGTGCCACGGTGTTGTCCGGGGCGCGCTACCGCAATGGCTTCGTCAGCCAGCTCGAATTGCTCGATGCCCAGCGCAGCGAATTGCGCAACCGGCGCGAGGCGCTGCAGGTCCGCGCCGCGCAGTACCTGGCCACGGTGGGATTGATACGCGCGCTGGGCGGTGGCTGGAGTTCTTGAACACCCCTGTTGAGGCTCACTGCGTGTAGCCTCCTCTCCCTTTGCAGGGGACGGCGCCTGCGGGCCGGCGGAGCCGGACCCGCGGCACCCGCTTGAATTTGATTTGCAGGTGCTATGGAATTTATAGCTGCTTACGCTTGTCAGATAAGGGCTGGAGGCCGATTTGATGTATGAGGGGACGCGACGCACCGGGTCCCAGTCTCAGGTTTTTTTGCCGCCCGCCAGATGACCCAGCGGCAGCGCGCTGCTGGCCTTGACCTCGCCCAGCGAAAAGCTGGTGTGCAGGTCTTTCACATTCGGCAGGTTGATCAGGCTTTTCAGCGCAAAGCGGGAAAAACTGTCCAGGTCCTGCGCCACCACCTGCAGCTCGAAGGTGCCGGTGCCGCTGATGTAATGGCAGGCAATGATTTCCGGCAGCTTGCGGATGGCCTCTTCCATCACGCTGGTGGCGTCGCCGGTGTTGCGGTCGGCGTCCAGCCGCACAAAGGCCAGCACGCCCAGGCCGATCTTCTGCCGGTCGATCTCGGCCCGGTAACCCTTGATGAAGCCGCTTTCCTCCAGCGCCCGCACGCGCCGCCAGCAGGGCGCGGCGCTCAGGCCGACACGCGCGCTGAGCTCGGCATTGCTGAGGCGGCCGTCAGTTTGCAATTCATTCAGGATGGCGATGTCAAACTTGTCGAGTGTTTCCATAATTGGCAATTATGCGCAAGATTCTTTCTCGAAGCGCTCGAAACAAGGCATATAAAGCAAAGACTTATCTGTTCATCACGCCTACACTTTGCTTATATATAGAGGCGCCACCTATCCGGGGGACAGCTTCTTCGCCCGCCCACAAGGCGGTTTCAGCCCACGACTGGAGACACGATGAACGCCCCCCTGCCCGAACACATCCGCAAGGCCCTCGAGACGGTCACGCTCGACGACAAATACAGCCTTGATTTTGGGCAGGCCTTCATGAGCGGCGTCCAGGCACTGGTCAAGCTGCCCATGCTGCAGCGCCAGCGTGATGCGCTGCAAGGCAAAAATACCGCCGGTTTTATCAGCGGTTACCGCGGCTCGCCGCTCGGGGGTTATGACCAGGCGCTGGTGAAAGCCGCGCCTTTCCTGAAAGCGCAGCACATCGTGTTCCAGCCCGGCGTCAATGAAGAGTTGGCCGCGACCGCGCTGTGGGGCACGCAGCAACTGGGTTTTTCGCCGCCCGGCACCAACAAGTTCGACGGGGTGTTCGGCATCTGGTACGGCAAGGGCCCGGGCGTGGACCGCTGCTCCGACGTCTTCAAACACGCCAACATGGCCGGCACCACGCCCTGGGGCGGGGTGATTGCGGTGGCCGGCGACGACCATGTGGCCAAAAGCTCCACGGCGGCGCACCAGAGCGACCACATCTTCAAGGCCTGCGGCCTGCCGGTGTTTTTCCCGGCCAATGTGCAGGAGATCCTGGACTTGGGCGTGCACGCCTTTGCGATGAGCCGTTTTTCCGGCGTCTGGGCCGGCATGAAAACCATCCAGGAAATTGTCGAGTCCAGCGCCACGGCGATGATCGACCCGGAGCGGGTGCAGATCAAGCTGCCGACCGACTTCCAGATGCCGGCGGGCGGCGTGCACATCCGCTGGCCCGACGCCGCGCTGGACCAGGAGGCGCGCCTCTTCGACTACAAATGGTATGCCGCGCTGGCCTACATCCGAGCCAACCGCCTCAACTACAACGTGATTGAAGGACCCAACGACCGTTTCGGCATCATCGCCAGCGGCAAGGCCTACAACGACACGCGCCAGGCATTAATCGATCTGGGGCTGGACGACGCGAGCTGCCGCCAGCTCGGCATCCGCCTGCACAAGGTCGGCGTGGTCTGGCCGCTGGAGGCCCAGGGCACGCGTGAATTTGCGACCGGGCTGCGCGAGATCCTGGTGGTCGAGGAAAAGCGCCAGGTCATCGAGTACCAGCTCAAGGAAGAGCTCTACAACTGGCGCGCCGATGTGCGTCCCAACATCTACGGCAAGTTCAACGAGGTTGATGGCGACTTCAGCGGCGGTGAATGGTCCATGCCGAACCCGACCGCCAACACCCTGCTGCGTGCCAATGCCGACTTGTCACCCTCATTGATTGCGAAGGCGATTGCCCAGCGCGTGCGCAAGCTGGGCCTGGACAGCGACATGATGGCGCGCCTCGATGCGCAACTCGCCATCCTGGAAGCCAAGGAACGTTCGCTGCAGGTGCTGGAGATCAAGGCAGAGCGCCAGCCCTGGTTCTGTTCGGGCTGTCCGCACAACACCTCGACCAAGGTGCCCGAAGGTTCACGCGCGATGGCCGGCATCGGCTGCCACTTCATGGCGCTATGGATGGACCGCAGTACCGCCGGCTTTACCCAGATGGGCGGCGAGGGCGTGCCCTGGGTCGGGCAGCAGCCTTTCACCACCGACCAGCACATTTTTGCCAACCTCGGTGACGGCACCTACTTTCACAGCGGCTCGCTGGCGGTGCGCCAGGCGATTGCCGCCGGCGTCAACATCACCTACAAGATTCTCTACAACGACGCCGTCGCCATGACCGGCGGCCAGCAGGTCGGCGAGCGGCCCGAAGGCCATTCGGTGGTGCAGATCGCCCAGTCCATGCGCGCCGAGGGCGTGGCGAAAATCGTGGTGGTGACCGACGAACCGGAGAAATACGACAACGTGACCCTGGTCGAAGGTGTGGCGGTGCAGCACCGCGACGAGCTCGATGCGATCCAGCGGCAGTTCCGCGAGATCAAGGGCACCACCGTCATCATTTACGACCAGACCTGCGCCACCGAAAAGCGCCGCCGCCGCAAACGCGGCAGCCTGGTGGACCCGGCGCGCCGTGTCGTCATCAACGAGCTGGTCTGCGAAGGCTGCGGCGACTGCGGTGTGCAGTCCAACTGCCTGAGCGTGGAGCCGCTGGAAACCGAATTTGGCCGCAAGCGCCAGATCAACCAGTCCACCTGCAACAAGGACATGTCCTGCCTCAAGGGTTTTTGCCCGAGCTTCGTCACGGTCGAGGGTGGCCAGCTCAAGAAAAGGGCCAAGGGCAAGGCGGCCTCGCCGTTCGAGATGGGCGCGCTGCCCGAGCCGCGCATTCCCGCGACCGAAGGCGTCGATGGCAAGGTCTGGGGCATCGTGGTGGCCGGTGTCGGCGGCACCGGTGTCATCACCATCGGCCAGTTGCTGGGCATGGCTGGCCATATCGAGGGCAAGGGCATCGTCACGCAGGACGCCGGTGGCCTGGCGCAAAAGGGCGGCGCCACCTGGAGCCATGTACTGATTGGCGCGACCCAGGACGCCATCCGCACCACCCGTGTCGGCATGGCCGGGGCCGACCTGATCATCGGCTGCGACCCGATCGTGGCGGCCGGCAAGGAGACGGTACTGCGCATGCGCGAGGGCCGCACCCATGTGGCGCTCAACTCCTACAGTACGCCCACAGCCGCCTTTGTGCGCAACGCCAACTGGCAGAACCCCGCCCAGGCCTGTGCCGCGGAAATTGTCAAGGCGGTGGGTGTGGCCGGGGTCGGCGCCTTCAATGCCGACGCGGCTTCCACGAAACTGATGGGCGACAGCATTTACACCAACCCGATGATGCTGGGTTACGCCTGGCAAAAGGGCTGGATCCCGCTGGAATATGCCTCGCTGATGCGTGCCATCGAGCTCAACGCGGTGGCGGTGGACAACAACAAGACGGCTTTTGAGTGGGGCCGCCGCGCTGCCCACGACCCGGCCTCGGTGGAAAAGCTGCTGGGTTCTGCCCAGGTGATCGCCATGCCGGCGCCACGCCAGGCCCTGGTGGAGCTGGTGGCACGCCGGGTGGCCTTTCTGACGGACTACCAGAACGCGGCCTATGCAAAGCGCTACGAAAGTTTCGTAGGGCGGGTGCAGCAGGCCGAGTCGGCGCTGGGCAAGACCCAACTCACCGAAGCCGTCGCGCGTTACCTGTTCAAGCTGATGGCCTACAAGGACGAATACGAGGTCGCGCGCCTGCACACCGACCGCAGTTTCCACGACAAGGTGGGCGCGATGTTTGAAGGCGACTTCAAGCTGAACTACCACCTGGCGCCGCCCATGATCGCCAAAACCAATGACAAGGGTGAACTGCAAAAACAGGCATTCGGCCCGTGGATGCTCACAGCCTTCAGGCTGCTGGCGCGGCTCAAGGGGCTGCGCGGCACCGCGCTGGACCCGTTCAGCCGGACCGACGAGCGAAAGATGGAGCGTGCCCTGATCGCCCAGTACGAAAGCAGCATCGAGGAGATCCTGCGCTCCCTGGACGCCGGCAACCATGCGGCGGCCCTGGAGGTGGCGCGTATCCCGGAACTGATCAAGGGTTACGGCCATGTGAAGGCGCGCCATGCTGTGCTGGCACAGCAGCAGTGGACGGCTGCACTCGCGGCATTTCGCCAGCCGCCGGTGGACAGCAAGCAGCGGGCCGCCTGACGCGAGGCGCCGGCGCCCGTTCGCCATAAAAGCACGGTTTGTGTCGCGCTTGCCTGATGCGGGCCCAGAGCCCCCGCCAGGCCGCGGGTTACAACTTTTTACCTTTACCCGGCCGCATACAATCAGGCCCTCTGCGCCCCGCGGTGTGACCCGGGGTGCCTTACCCTTGTTGTGGAGTTCGCCGTGTTTATTTCTTCCGCGTTTGCCCAAACCGCCCCCGCTGCCGCTGCCGAAGGCGGCATGATGTCTTCGCTCACCAGCATGTTGCCGCTGGTACTGATGTTCGTGGTTCTCTACTTCGTGATGATCCGTCCGCAGATGAAAAAGCAGAAGGAGCACCGCGCCATGATCGACGCGCTGGCCAAGGGCGACGAGGTGGTGACGGCCGGCGGCGTGCTGGGCAAGGTCACCAAAATGGGCGAAGCCTACCTCGGCATCGAGGTTGCCAACGGTGTTGAAATCCAGCTGCAGCGCAGCGCGATCGTGCAGGTCCTGCCCAAAGGCAGCATCAAGTAAGCAGAAGACGGTTTTTCCCAGGGCCGGCCCGCGCCAGCCCGTCCAGTCCCCTCGTTTCCCAGGAACAGTACGCTCATGAATCGTTATCCGGTCTGGAAGTACGCGATCATCGTCGTCGCCTTGCTGATTGCCGCGTTGTACACGCTGCCCAATTTTTTCGGCGAGGCGCCAGCCGTTCAGGTGTCCAGTGCCAGGACCAGCGTGAAGATCGACAGCACCACGGTCGCGCGTGTGGAGCAGGCCCTGAAGGACGCCAATCTCGTCCCCGAGGCGGTGAATTTTGATGCCACATCGGTCAAGGCGCGCTTTGGCGATACCGACACGCAGCTCAAGGCCAAGGATGCCATCGAAAAAGCCTTGTCACCCGACCCCGCCAATCCTTCCTACATCGTCGCACTCAACCTGCTGTCGCGTTCGCCCACGTGGCTGACCGCCCTGAATGCGCGTCCCATGTACCTGGGGCTGGATTTGCGTGGCGGCGTGCATTTCATGCTGCAGGTGGACATGCAGGCGGCGCTGACGAAAAGGGCTGAATCGCTGGCTGGCGATCTGCGGCTGGTGCTGCGCGAGAAGAACATCCGTCACGGCGGGATCAACCGCAACGGCCAGACGATCGAACTGAAATTCCGCGATGCCGCCACGCTGGAAGCGGCCAGGCGGATTTTCCAGGACCAGTTTGCTGACCTGCAAACGGTGGAGACGCCGGACGGCGCCGAGTACCGCGTGGTGGCGCGCATCAAGCCGGAAGCGGCCAGGCTGGTCCAGGACCAGGCGCTCAAGCAGAACATGGTGACCTTGCACCACCGCATCAACGAGCTGGGTGTGGCCGAGCCGGTGATCCAGCAGCAGGGACTGGACCGCATCGTGGTGCAGCTTCCCGGGGTGCAGGACACGGCCAAGGCCAAGGACATCCTGGGCCGCACCGCCACGCTGGAAATGCGCCTGGTCGACGAAAGCAGCGAAGGCCGCGCCGCCGAGGCCGGCACGGGTGCGGTGCCTTTCGGCTCGGAGCGTTTTCTCGAGCGTGACGGCCGGCCCGTGATTGTCAAAAAGCAGGTCATCATCACCGGCGAAAGCCTGACCGATGCCCAGCCGGGCTTCGACTCGCAGAGCCAGCAGCCCAAGGTCGATCTGACGGTGGATGCCAAGGGTGGCCGCATCATGCGTGACACCAGCCGTGAAAACGTCAAGAAACGCATGGCCATCGTGCTGTTTGAAAAGGGCAAGGGTGAGGTGCTGACCGCGCCGGTGATCCAGAGCGAACTGGGCAACCGTTTCCAGATATCCGGCTCCATGACCGTGGTTGAAGCCAACGACCTGGCCCTGTTGCTGCGCGCCGGCTCACTCGCCGCGCCCATGGAAATCATCGAGGAGCGCACCATTGGCCCCAGCCTGGGCGCGGAAAACATTGCCAAGGGCTTCAACAGCGTGGCCTGGGGTTTCCTGGTGATCGTGGCCTTCATGGCGGTTTATTACATGTTGTTCGGCCTGTTTTCCGGCCTGGCGCTGGCGGTCAACCTGATGCTGCTGGTGGCTGTGCTGTCGATGCTGCAGGCGACGCTGACCCTGCCGGGCATGGCGGCGATGGCGCTGGCCCTGGGCATGGCGATCGACTCCAACGTGCTGATCAATGAACGGGTGCGGGAAGAGTTGCGCAATGGCGCTTCGGCGCAGGCGGCCATCCATACCGGTTATGAACGCGCCTGGGCCACCATCCTGGACTCCAACATCACCACACTGATCGCCGGCATGGCCCTGCTGGCCTTCGGCTCGGGGCCGGTGCGCGGCTTTGCGGTGGTGCACGTCATCGGCATTCTGACCAGCATGTTCTCGGCGGTATTTTTCTCGCGCGGGCTGGTCAATCTCTGGTACGGTCGGCAAAAGAAGCTCAAATCCGTGTCCATCGGCACCATTTGGCGTCCGGCTGGCAGCGCAGGTGTTCCCGCCAAGTCCGGCACCTCCGCGCCGTCGGTCTAGGCAACAGAACAAGAAGGAGAGGACCTCATGGAGTTTTTCAAGATCCGCAAGGACATCCCGTTCATGCGGCATGCCCTGGTCTTCAATGTGATCTCGTTCAGCACCTTTGTGCTGGCGGTGTTTTTCCTGTTCTCGCGCGGCCTGCACCTGTCGGTGGAATTCACCGGCGGCACGGTGATGGAGGTCAGCTACTCCCAGCCCGCGGATGTCGAGAAAGTTCGTGGAACCGTGGCCGGCCTCGGGTTTACCGATGTGCAGGTGCAGAATTTCGGCACGACGCGTGACGTGATCATCCGCCTGCCGGCGCAAAAAGGCGTGACCACCGCCCAGCAAAGCGACAGGGTGATGGAGGCACTCAAGGCCGGGGACCCGCAAATCGTGTTGCGCCGGACCGAGTTTGTCGGTCCGCAGGTCGGGGAAGAACTGGCCCAGGACGGCCTGAAGGCGCTGGCCATGGTGGTGGTCGGCATCATGATTTACCTGGCGTTCCGCTTTGAGTGGAAGTACGCGGTGGCGGCCATCATTGCCAACCTGCATGACGTCGTGATCATCCTCGGGTTTTTCGCCTTTTTTCAGTGGGAATTTTCACTGGCGGTGCTGGCCGCGGTGCTGGCGGTGCTGGGTTATTCCGTGAATGAATCGGTGGTGATTTTTGACCGGATCCGCGAGAACTTCCGGCGCTACCGCAAGATGGACACGACCCAGATCATCGACAACGCCATCACCTCGACCATCAGCCGCACCATCATCACCCATGGCTCCACGCAGATCATGGTGCTGTCGATGCTGCTGTTTGGCGGACCGACACTGTTTTACTTTGCGCTGGCACTGACCATCGGCATCTGTTTCGGCATCTACTCCTCCGTGTTCGTGGCCGCCGCGATTGCGATGTGGCTGGGCATCAAGCGTGAAGACCTGGTCAAACCGTCTTCAGGCAAGAAGGACGAGAACCCGAACGATCCCAATGCCGGAGCCACGGTGTAAGCTGAGGCTCCAGAACTGATCACGGCCGTGGCTGCAAACAACAAACAAGACCTTCGCCTCGCGCGGCAGGCGCGTGAGCAGTTTGTCGCCTTTGCCGCGGGGGTGATGCCTACCCTGGCGGCCGAGATCAAGGCCCGGCTGTCGGCAGCCATGGATGAAGCGGGCAATGCCCGCGAGATGCAGGACCGCCGGGATGGCTGGATCTCATTCCAGGAAAATGAAACCATCTGGGTCAATGCCACCACGGCGGCCTGGAAAAAAGCCCTGGTCGCACCGGCGGCCACCGCCTCCATGCCGCTGGACAGCGGGAAATTCGAGCTGATGGGCAACGAGGTCATGGAGAACAAGATTCTCGCCTCGCGGCTGGCCTTGCGGCTTCTGGACAGTGCCAGCTGGGAACTCAATGATCTGCGCCTGCGGATCCAGGGTCTGGAGGGTGTCTCCGAACTCCCCAAGGAGGACATCCTGCGGCCCGAAGTGCTGTCGCAAAACCTGGTCGAGCAGTGGACGCTGGCGCCGCTGTCGCGGGAGCTGTGGCTGACGGTCCAGGACCTGATCCAGCAACGACTGACCGCGCATCTGCTGGAAGCTTACCGGGCTGCCAACGAATTCCTGATCAAGGAAAACGTCATGGTGGACATCGACCGCCGGGCGCTGGTCAAACGCACCCCCTCCGCAGCGACCGATACGTCGGCAGCCAGGCTGTCCAGGCCGGCGGGCATGTCGGCCAGCGCGCGAGCATCCCTGCCTGGGGGCTCCCCGGACGAGCTGGCCGGCTACGGCGGGTCCGGTGGCGCTGGCGGGCACGGCGGCGGAGCCGACACGGGATGGGACACCGCGAGTGATCTCGCGCCGGCATCCGGCGGGCCGGGTGCGGGGCGTGGGGGTGGCCGCGGCGCATCTTCCGGGCTGGGCGGTTCCGGCAGCGTGTCGGGGCGGCGCGGTACGGGAGCGGGGGGCGCGGGCAGCGGCGGTGGCAGCGGTACTGGTGGTGGCGGCGGTTCAGGCGCCCGGGCCGGCGGTGGTGGCAGCGCCACGGGCGGCGGTGGTGGCCGGGGTGCCGCGTCCGGCCGCCAGGGGACTGGCTCGGAAATGGCCGCCGCCCGGCGCGACATCCAGGATGAGACGCGCATGCAAACCGGTACCTCGCCGCTGGCGCGGGCGCGCATGCGGGCCCAGGGCGTCATGGGCCACCTCAAGCGTCTGTTGTCGGACCATGCCGTGGAGTTCCACCACACCCAGGCCCACCAGCCCTCGCCGCAATTGGCGCAGGCCCTGGCCAGAATGCCTGGCGGTGGCGGTGGCGGTGGTGGCGGCGGCGGTGGCGAGGGCGGGCCGAGTTATGAAGGCACCGTGGTCGATGCACCAGACCAGATTTACGGCCCGGTGCAGGTCGAGGAGGCGGCCGGTGCCTTGCGCCAGCGCACCACCGCCCTCAAGCAGGCCGCGGCCACCTCCAGTGAAAAAGCCACCATCGAAATCGTGGCGCTGATGTTCCAGAGCATCCTGGCGGAGGACCGCATTCCCCCCGCCATCCGGGTGTGGTTTGCCCGGCTGCAGATGCCGGTGCTGCGCGTGGCGATTTCCGAGCCCGAATTTTTCGGATCACTGCAGCATCCTGCGCGCCGCCTGATCGACCGCATGGGCTCGTGCGTGCTGGGTTTTGACGCCACGGTATCGGGCGGCGCCCTCGAAATCGAGGTCAAGCGTGTGGTGCAGGTGATCGAGCAGTACCCCGAGACCGGCCGGCGCGTGTTTCAACTGGTCTACGACGAATTCCAGAAATTTTTGTCGAAGTTTCTTTCCGAACAGGGCAGTGCCGCGCGCGTGGTCACCGTGGCACAGCAGCTCGAGCAAAAAGAGACCATGGTCATCCAGTACACCATCGAGATGCGCAGCATGCTCAACGACATGCCGGTGCGCGAGGAAATCCGGGAATTCCTGTTCAAGATCTGGGCCGAGGTGCTGGCGATTGCCGCGATGAAAAACGGGCCCCAGCACAAGGACACCATCACGCTCAAGCAGGCCGCCGCCGACCTGGTCTGGGCGGCGAGCGCCAAGCCGAACCGCAACGACCGCGCACGCGTGATCGCCGATCTGCCGCAGCTGCTTCAGTTGCTGCGCATGGGCATGGCCATGCTGGGCATGGCCACGCCGGTCCAGGACCAGCACCTGAAAATCATCAGCGAGACCCTGGCCGATGCCTTCATGTCCAAGACCGATGCGATTTCTGTCGAGCGCATCGACGAAATGGCCAAGCGGCTGGCCAACCTGGAGGACTACCTGTCGGACGAGGATGTGGGTGATCTGCCGCTGGACACTGAAAACCTGGTCATGATGATAGGCATCGATGCCTCCGACCTGTCGGTGATTGCCGATGGCGGGAGCCGGCCCAGCGAGGCCATGCGCGCCTGGGCGCAGGAGCTTCAGCTCGGGGCCTGGTTCAGCCTGGACCATAACGGCCAGGTCAGCCACGTGCAGTTTGCCTGGCGCAGCGACCGCAAGCAGCTGCATTTGTTTGCGTCCGCCGATGGCCGCAACTTCCTGATCCAGGCACGCCGCCTCGCGGCCTACCTGCAGGCCGGCCTGCTGGTGCCGACCGAAGACGAAGCACTGACCGTGCGCGCGACGCGCGATGCGCTGGCCAAGCTCGACGCGAACCCGGAGCGCCTGCTCGGCTGACCGGGAGCTCGTTTTTCCTCGGGGTTTCCCGAGGAAAAATGCCTCCCCTCGCGGGGCAGCGCATGACCCGAAGTGAAAAGCGTGGGGACCTATTTAATGCGCCACGCGGAAATCCGCGTCGTCGCAGAGTTCGTCGAGGACCAGGGCATCGGGCTCTTCGCCGAAGCTCCAGTAGACCATCAGCACGATGATCTTCAGGTCATCGAGTTCAAGCGGATCGCCGGGAGCAGCCATGGCGCGGTCCATCACGATTTCCCGCATGTGGGGCGGCAGCACCCCCGAGGACTCTAGAAAGCTGACAAAACCCAGGGCCTGCGCCCCCAGGTGTTCCTGCTCGGCCACTGAGTAGACGCGCAGGCTGCCGGCCGACTGGGGCTGGAAGGCCGGTGTTGCGGGGGGCAGCGGTGCCGGGCTGTTTTTTCCCGCCGGGGCCGTCCCGGGCATGCCGCGCTGTGTGTTCTGGGCCGCGATGTTCAGGCCGTCGAGCCAGACCAGCGCCGCCTCGATTTCCTCGGCTTCAAAGCCCACCGCGGTGAGTTTGCGGCTCAACTGGTGCAACTCCGGGCAGGCGTCGCCTTGCCAATAATTTTCGTAAACATACACCAGCACTTCAAACATGCATCCAATATAACGCAGTTATTGCGCCCGGCGCGTCTGTGCTTTGGGGCGCCTGGTTCAGCCCAGGCAGATGCGCTGAAACAGGCCGCCGGGCAGCCGGGCCACCCGGTTGTCCAGTTCCAGCGCCAGCAGTTGCGCCTGTAATTCGGGCGTGGGCAGACCGGTGCGTGCCTGCAATGCATCCAGGCTTGCCGGGTCAAAGCCCATGGCCGCCAGCAGCGGCGTTTCTTCCGGATCGGCCTGGCTGTCGACCCAGACGCCCGTTGCCGCCGCGGCATGGGGAAGCCGGAGTTCTTCGAGCACATCCTGGGCCGATTCGACCAGCTTGGCGCCCTGCTTGATCAATGCGTGGCAGCCGCGCGACTGCGGTGAGTGGATTGAGCCCGGAATCGCAAACACGTCCTTGCCCTGTTCGGCGGCCAGGCGAGCCGTGATCAGCGAGCCCGACTTCAGCGCCGCCTCGACCACCAGCGTGCCCTGCGCCAGCCCTGAAATGACGCGGTTGCGCTTGGGGAAGTTGGCGGTCAGCGGCGGCGTGCCCAGCGGATATTCGCTGATGATCAGCCCGTGCTGGGCAATCCGGTGCGCCAGGTCCAGGTGTTTTTTCGGGTACACCCGGTCCAGCCCGGTGCCGACCACCGCAATGGTGGTTCCGCCGCCCAGCAAGGCGCCGTCGTGGGCCGCGCCGTCGATGCCGAGCGCCAGGCCGGAGACCACGCAGACACCGGAAGCGCCGAACACTTTCGCAAATTGCCGGGCGTTGTCCTCGCCCTGTGGCGTCGGATTCCGGCTGCCTACCATGGCCAGGCAAGGCGCTCTGTTTTTGATAGCGTCCCACGCTGGCGAACCGGGGGCTCCAAGCATATACAGCATGGAAGGTGGGTCTTCGATATCGAGCAGTGCGGGCGGGTACGCGGGGTCGCCCAGGGTCACCACCTGATGCTCGTCACCGGCCTGCAGCCATTGCAGCGTGACTTGTCGCTGGGCGGCGAGGGTCCCGGGTTCGGTCAGCAGGGCATCGGCCAGTTTGTCCGAAACCAGCTGGCGCAAGCTGCCGGCCGTCTGCTCAAAAATGGCCTGCGCCGAACCGAAGGCCGCCAGCAGTTTGCGCGCAGCCGTGTTGCCCAGACCGGGTGTCAGGGCCAGACGCAACCAGGCGCCAAGTTCTTCGGCTTGCATGGCTGGGCGGCTCAGGGCCTGAGCGGCAGGCCGGCCTCAGTTGGGGTTGACGAAGCGATCGCCCACTTGGGCGCCTTCGCTGACTTGCAGCACCAGCGCGTAGGACAGTTTTTCGAAAGTGCGGAAAACAATCAGCAGGCCGTTGCGCTCGTTGGGCAAGCGGATCTGGGTCCGGGGCGAGTCGGTACGGTCCGTCATCTGGACGCCGCTCTGCTGGATGGCCATCACGTGGCCGCGCTCCAGGCCGTCCCGCGCGCCGCGGTTGAGCACCACCACCTGGTTGCCGCCCGCGTAACGCACGGCGCTGCCGTAAATCGAGACAATCTGCCCTTCGATTTGCGTTGCCGGTGCACGTGGCACGTAGCTCAGCAGTTCACGCGGCGGCTCTGCCACCAGGCGGTCCCCGATGCGCATTTCTTCCTTGGCCACCACGATGTCGATGGTCGCCGGCACGATCTCGGTCGATACCTTGCCGTCCTTGCCGGTCACGGAAGCGGTGCTTTCGCCACGCACCAGTTCTGCCTTGCCGACAAACTGCGCTTCGTAACCGAGGATTTCACCGGTGCTGGGGTCCTTCAGGGGCGTGGCATTGCGGAACACCCGGTAGTCCAGCGGCTCGCCTTTGGCGTCGCTCAGCGGTTTGCCGCCTTCCTTGCTGCTGTAAGCGCCGCGGGCATAGGCGCGGTCGCCACGGCTGAGCAGGACGCGGCCTTCCTGGGTGGCCACGATGCGGGGCGCCAGGGCAAAGGCGGTTTCGTCAACAATCAGGGCCTCTGAAAGAAAGGGCTCGATGGCCTGCGGCGACAGTGTGGGCACCGCGGCATCGGCCAGCGACTCATAACGCGTGCGCGGCGATACCCGGACCGTGCCGCCAGGCAAGCCGTCGGCACCGCGTCGTGTACGCAGGGTGGCGCGGCCGTTGGCCTTGTCCAGGTACAACTGCTGGCCCGGATAGATGCGGTGCGGGTTGCGGATGTCCTCGAGGTTCATGCCCCACAGCTCGGGCCAGCGCCACGGGCTTTTGAGGAACATGCCGGAGATGGCCCACAAGGTGTCGCCGCGCTTGACCGTGTATTCGTCCGGCGCGTTGGGCACCAGGTCGGCCAGCGGTACGCCGGTTTGCGCCACCTGGGTGGCGGTGGCACGCTGGCCGGGCGTGATCGGGAAATTCTGGGCATGCAAACCCGCCGTGCAGGCCAGCAGGGCTACCGCCATTGAAATTTGACTGAAACGACCAGACATAGTTTGCATCTTGTGGCCCTTGGGGCTGGCATGGCCTGTGGTGAGGGGGCCGGATGCCGTGTTTGTAACTTGATAAATCACTAGCGATTTTGTACTTAAGCCCTTGATT
>JAUXPP010000068.1 GCA_030683705.1 Polaromonas sp.
GCCCAGACCAAGCTGATCAAGAACCTGTCCGGCGGTATCCGGACCGACCTGGCCCAGTACCGTGAACTGGCTGCGTTCGCGCAGTTCGCTTCCGACCTGGACGAGGCCACCCGCAAGCAGCTGGACCGTGGTGCCCGCGTGACCGAACTGCTCAAGCAGGCCCAGTACTCGCCGCTGTCGATCTCCAACATGGCCGCCACGCTGTTCGCAGTGAACAAGGGCTTCATGGACGACATCGAAGTCAAGAAGGTTCTGGCTTTCGAGTCCGGCCTGCACAGCTACCTCAAGGACAAGAACGCTGCGCTGATGGCCAAGCTGGAAGCCAACAAGGCCATGGACAAGGACGCCGAGGCGGAACTGAACACGGCCGTGGGCGAGTTCAAGAAGTCGTTTGCCTGAACATGACGCCCACCCCCGAAGCGGCCTGCGGCCGCCTCCCCCTCAAGGGGGCGCCGCTAGCGGCCCGGCAAAGCCGGTTCCGCGGCGGCCGCGCGAACATATTTAGGAGCTGAACATGGCTGCAGGTAAAGAGATACGCGGCAAGATCAAGTCGGTGGAAAACACCAAGAAGATCACCAAAGCCATGGAAATGGTGGCGGCCTCCAAGATGCGCAAGGCGCAGGAACGGATGCGTGCTGCCCGTCCTTACAGCGACAAGATCCGCAACATCGCGGCCAACCTGTCCCAGGCCAACCCCGAGTACACCCATGCGTTCATGGAGTCCAACGACACCAAAACGACGGGTTTCATCGTGGTCACGACCGACAAGGGCCTGTGCGGCGGCCTCAACACCAACGTGCTGCGCGCCGTGACGGCCAAGCTCAAGGAATTGCAGGCAGCCGGTGACGATGCGCAGGCCGTGGCCATCGGCAACAAGGGCCTGAGCTTTCTGAACCGGGTTGGCGCCAAGGTCATTTCGCATGTCACGCAGCTGGGCGACAAGCCGCACCTGGACAAGCTGATCGGCCCGGTCAAGGTGCTGCTCGACGCGTACAGCGAAGGCAAGATCAAGGCGGTGTACCTGTGCTACACCAAGTTCGTCAACACCATGCGCCAGGAGCCGGTGGTCGAGCAGTTGCTGCCATTGACGGCGGAGAGCATGCAGGCCGACAAGGACCAGCACGGCTGGGACTATATCTACGAGCCTGATGCGCAGACCGTGATTGACGACCTGCTGTTGCGTTATGTCGAGGCGCTGGTCTACCAGGCCGTGGCCGAGAACATGGCTTCCGAGCAGTCGGCGCGCATGGTGGCCATGAAGGCCGCCACGGACAACGCCGGCAGCGTGATTGGCGAACTCAAGCTGGTTTACAACAAGACGCGTCAGGCGGCGATCACGAAAGAACTTTCGGAAATCGTTGCAGGTGCTGCAGCGGTTTAAACCGCGATTCAAGATTTAAAGAACGGAAAAGGATCCAGTCATGGCTCAAGCTCAAGGCAAGATTGTTCAGTGTATTGGCGCGGTGGTGGACGTTGAATTCGCGCGCGACCAGATGCCCAAGATTTACGACGCACTCAAGATGGAAGGCTCCGCGCTGACCCTCGAGGTGCAGCAGCAGCTCGGCGACGGCATTGTGCGTACCATCGCGCTGGGCACCTCCGACGGCCTGCGCCGCGGCAACATGGTGTACAACACCGGCGCCAACATCACGGTTCCCGTGGGCAAGGCCACCCTGGGCCGCATCATGGACGTGCTGGGCGCGCCCATCGACGAGCGCGGCCCGGTCGACCAGACCCTGACCGCCCCGATTCACCGCAAGGCCCCGGCCTATGACGAACTGTCGCCATCGCAGGAACTGCTGGAAACCGGCATCAAGGTGATTGACCTGGTCTGTCCGTTCGCCAAAGGCGGCAAGGTGGGCCTGTTCGGCGGCGCCGGCGTCGGCAAGACCGTGAACATGATGGAACTGATCAACAACATCGCCAAGGCGCACTCGGGCCTCTCCGTGTTTGCCGGTGTGGGTGAACGTACCCGCGAAGGCAATGACTTCTATC
>JAUXPP010000078.1 GCA_030683705.1 Polaromonas sp.
CCGCTGGGCTGACGATTCACCGGGCGCCGTCAACGACCTGCTGCAGTGGGCCAACGGCGATCTGCTGGTGCTGGTGTTCGGCGAACTGCCGGCCGTCAGCCTGCAGCGCCTGCGGCAGCTCGCCCAACACGCCCCGGTGCGCAGCGTGCAGGTCCTGGGCCCGGACGACCGCGCGCAGGCGCGCGAGCAGGTGCGCGACACCCATGCCCGGGGCGCCGGCCATTTGCAGGGGGCCTGCCATGTGTCTGGCCCCTCCTGGGCGCTGGTACGGCCCGACGGCTACCTGGCAGCCACCGGCGGGACGGTGGATGGCCGATTGGTCGCCGCTGTTGAAAAAACCCTCGGCTTGCGCTGAATCCGGAAAGACATCCCATGACAAGCGAAGCTGCCATCCAGACCGCCTCCAACTTCCAGGATGCGGACGCCTTTTACGAATGCCTGCTCGACGCCCACCAGGGCCTGAGCCGTGAGCAGTCCGAGCTGCTGAACGCCCGGCTGATCCTGATCCTGGCCAACCAGGTCGGCGACAGCGCGGTGCTCCAGGCCTGCATCGGCGCCGCGCGGGACGCGCCGGCGAGCTGAAGCGGCGGCAGTCGAATAAAATCGGCCCACTGATCCACCCCGGCGGCATCTCATCAGATGCCGTTTTTCATTGCCGACCATGAC
The DNA here is from genome assembly GCA_030683705.1 of Polaromonas sp. Lineage (GTDB taxonomy): Bacteria > Pseudomonadota > Gammaproteobacteria > Burkholderiales > Burkholderiaceae_C > Polaromonas. The sequence continues at coordinate 667 of JAUXPP010000078.1, forward strand.
CGACCCTGCCAAGCCCCTGCCCACCCCACCCGCCGCCGGAGCCGCGCCCGAGCGGGTTTCCGTGCCCACGCCGGGGCTGGACAGCCTGGCCAAGTCCTTCGAGCCGGCCACCATCGAAAGCCAGTGGGGCCCGCGCTGGGAAGCCAGTGGCATGTACGAACCGACGCTGGACGCGGCCAGGCCCTCGTTTTCCATCCAGTTGCCGCCGCCCAATGTAACCGGCACGCTGCACATGGGTCACGCGTTCAACCAGACCCTCATGGACTCGCTGACGCGGTACCACCGCATGCGTGGCCACACCACGCTGTGGGTGCCCGGCACCGACCACGCCGGCATCGCCACCCAGATCGTCGTGGAGCGCAAGCTGCAG
>JAUXPP010000079.1 GCA_030683705.1 Polaromonas sp.
CGAGATCTTTGGCCTGGTCGGCCCCAACGGCAGCGGCAAGACGACCATGACCAACGCCATCACCGGCTTCTTTCCACCCCAGGTCGGCAGCATATGGCTCAATGGCCGCGACATCACCGGCATGGCGCCACACAAGGTCGCTGCCCTGGGCGTGGCGCGCACCTTCCAGAACCTGGCGCTGTTCAACGGCATGAGCGTGCTTGACAACATCCTGCTGGGGCGCCACATCCACATGAAGCCCGGCGTGGCCAAAACTGCCCTCTATTGGTGGCTGGGTCGCAAGGACGAGATGGCGCACCGCCTCAAGGTCGAGGAAATCATCGATTTCCTGCAGCTTCAGAGCGTGCGTGACGAACTGGTGGACAGCATTCCGATCGGGCTGAAAAAACGCGTCGAACTGGCGCGCGCGCTGGTGGCCGAGCCCAGCTTTCTCGTTCTTGACGAACCCATGGCCGGCATGAACCAGGAGGAAAAGGAATACATGGCGCGCTTTATTCTCGACGCGCGTGACGAGCGCCATGTCACCGTGCTGCTGATCGAGCACCACATGGACGTGATCACCGGCATCTGCGATCGCATGATGGTGCTCAGCTATGGCGAGACCATCGGAACCGGGATTCCCGCCGCGGTGATGAAGGATGAACGCGTGATCAAGGCCTATCTGGGGGGTGCGCATGCAACGCACTGACACGGACATTGACACCGCCAAGGGCGGTAACCCCACAACCTGGGACCTGGGTGTCGACACCACCCTCATCCGCATTCTGGCTCGCAACGCCGAATTGCTTGGCAATCGCGTGGCCATGCGAGAAAAGCAATTGGGGATATGGCAGGAAACCACCTGGTCGCAAATGTTGGATGCCACGCTCGCCTGCGCGGCCGGCATGGAAAGTCTCGGTTTTGGCACCGAGGATGCCTTGCTGGTGCTGGGCGACAACCGGCCCCGGCTTTACATGGGCATGCTGGCGGCCGGGATGCTGGGCGGTTACGCCATGCCGGTCTACCCCGACGCCACGCACGACGAAATCCATCACTTCATGCATGAGGCGAATGTCCGCTTCGTCCTGGCCGAAGATCAGGAACAGGTCGACAAGGTGCTCGATCTGGGCGATCAGGGTGCAACGATCAGCAACATCATTTACGACGAGCCACGCGGTTTGACCAGCTATCCGAATCCCGGACTGGTGTCGTGGGAAAAGTTGCAGGCCATTGGTGCAGATCGCCTGCGTGCCGAACCGAAACTGCGAAATACCTTGATCGAACGGGCACGGCCCGAAGGACC
>JAUXPP010000083.1 GCA_030683705.1 Polaromonas sp.
CAACCACAAGGAGAGTTTATGCGTCATTACGAGATCGTCTTGCTGATCCATCCGGATCAAAGCGAGCAAGTCCCAGCCATGCTGGAACGTTACAAGGGCATGATTACCGCCGGCGGCGGAACCGTGCACCGGGTTGAAGACTGGGGCCGTCGCCAGCTGATCTATCTGATCCAGAAGCTTGCCAAAGCCCACTACCTCTGCATCAACATCGAAGCCAGCCAGGCCGTGATGGAAGAAATTGAACACGCGTTCAAGTTCAACGATGCCGTGCTGCGCCACCTGACCGTGGTCAAGAAAAAAGCCGAAACCGGCCCGTCCCTCATGATGCGCAACGTCGAGAGGGAAGAAGCCCGCAAGGCCCAGCAGCAGGAGTATGCAGCGTCGTAAGACGCCACCATGCTGTTGAACGACGCACTGCTGCGCGACTGATCCTGCAGTGAACCACGTTGAATTGACCGCCTGTATCGCCGAGGCCAGTCCCCTGCGCTACACGCCCGCTGGAATCCCCGCCGCCAATTTCGTCCTCGATCACGAGTCCGAAATGACGGAAGCAGGTTCCACCCGGCAGGTCAAGGTCACGATGAAAGCGGTTGCCTTTGGGGCGCTGGCCGAACAAACCGGCCGGCTCTCCCTGGGACAGGCCTTCAGGTTCACCGGTTTCCTGGTCAATGCGCGAGGCAGCAAAAGTGTCGTGTTTCACATCCAAGCTTTTCAACCAGTTTCTGATCAAGTACTGAACCCCCTTTAAGGAGTCCATCATGCCCGGACCAAAACGTTTCAACAAAGACAAGCGCCCCAAGCGCAACACACAATCCCTGCTGTTCAAGCGCAAGCGCTTTTGCCGCTTCACCGCTGCCGGCGTTGAGGAAATCGACTACAAGGACATCGACACCCTGCGCGATTTCGTGGCCGAGAACGGAAAAATCATCCCCGCCCGCCTGACCGGCACGCGCGCGATTTTCCAGCGCCAGATCAACACCGCCGTCAAGCGCGCTCGCTTCCTCGCGATGCTGCCTTACAGCGACCAGCACCGCAGCCTGTAAGGAGCCGACCATGCAAATCATTCTGCTCGACAAAGTCGTGAACCTGGGCAACCTGGGTGAAGTCGTCAAGGTCAAGGACGGCTACGCACGCAACTTCCTGATCCCGTCCGGCCGCGCCCGCCGCGCCACCGCTGCCGCGATCAAGGAATTCGAAGTCAAGCGCGCCGAGCTCGAAAAAGCCGCTGCCGCGAAACTGGCTGCTTCCCAGGCCCAGGGCGAAAAACTCGGCGGCACCACCGTCAAGCTGACGCAAAAAGCCGGTGTGGACGGCCGCCTGTTCGGTTCCGTCACCAACCACGACATCTCGGCCGAGCTGACCAAGCAGGGTTTCCCTGTGGCCAAGTCGCAGATCCGCATGCCCAACGGCCCGCTCAAGACCGTGGGTGACCACCCCGTGACGGTCGCGCTGCACACCGATGTGGCTGTGGACATCACCGTGACGGTGTACGGCGAGTCGGCGTAAACCGCCTGGCGCCGGTTCCCCCGGTCCCCCAAAAAGCCGCTCCCCGAGCGGCTTTTTTCATGGTGGGACGTACACAGCCTGTACAGGCTTGTTCCCCGGTTATCAAGAACTTATCAACAGCTTTGTCCCGTGACGCCGGCCCCGCTTGCCGCTAGCATGGAGGGCTCTTCAGGAAACCCATGTCTGCCGTACTTTACACTGCTCCCGATCCCCGTTACAGCGCCGACCGGCAAATTGCGCAGCTGCGTATTCCCCCGCATTCGATCGAGGGCGAATCCAGCGTACTGGGCGGCCTGCTGCTGGACAACGGCGCCTGGGACCGGGTCGGCGACCTGCTGGTGGACGAGGACTTCTACCGCTACGAACACAAGCTGATCTACGCGGCCGTGGGGGCGCTGATCAACGCCACCAAGCCGGCCGACGTGATCACCGTTTACGAACACCTGCAGAACCAGGGCAAGGCCGACGAGGTCGGCGGCCTGGGCTACCTCAACTCGCTGGCCCAGTACGTGCCGAGCGCCAGCAACATCCGCCGCTACGCCGAGATCGTGCGCGAGCGCTCTATCCTGCGCAAGCTGGTGGCTGCCAGCGACGAGATTGCCACCAACGCCTTCAACCCGCAGGGCAAGGCGGTGGCGACCATTCTCGACGAGGCCGAGCAGAAGATTTTCAAGATCGGCGAGCAGGGCTCGCGCATGAAACAGGGCTTCCAGAGCATGGACACCCTGGTGGTCAGCCTGCTGGACCGCGTCACCGAGATGTCGGAAAACCCGAACGACGTGACCGGCGTACCCACGGGTTTTTATGACCTCGACAAGATGACCTCGGGCTTCCAGGCCGGCGACCTGGTGATCCTGGCGGCGCGGCCGTCCATGGGAAAAACCGCGCTGGCCATCAACATTGCCGAACATGTGGCCCTCAACGAAGGCCTGCCGGTGGCGGTGTTCTCGATGGAGATGGGCGCCTCGCAGCTGGCGGTGCGTATCGTCGGCTCCATCGGCCGCATCGACCAGACCCATTTGCGCACCGGCGCACTGACCGACGAGGAGTGGCCGCGCCTGACCGAAGCCATCGAGAAGCTGCGCAACATCTCGCTGCACATCGACGAAACCCCGGGCCTGACGGTCAGCGAGCTGCGCGCCAATGCGCGGCGCCTGGCCCGCCAGTGCGGCAAGCTGGGCCTGATCGTCGTCGATTACCTGCAACTGATGAGCGTGTCTTCCAGCATGAGCGAGGAAAACCGCGCGACCGCCGTCGGCGAGATCTCGCGCGGCCTGAAGATGCTGGCCAAGGAACTGCAGTGCCCGGTGATTGCGCTGTCGCAGCTGAGCCGGGGTGTCGAGTCCCGCACCGACAAACGCCCGATGATGAGCGACCTGCGTGAATCGGGCGCCATCGAGCAGGACGCCGACATCATCATGTTCATTTACCGTGACGAGTACTACACCAAGGACGCCTGCAAGGAACCGGGCGTGGCCGAGGTCATCATCAGCAAGCAGCGTAACGGCCCGACCGGCACGGTCAAGCTGGCCTTCATCAACCGCATCACCAAGTTCGAGAGCCTGGCCCACGGCGGGGGCGGCGACTTTTAGGAATTCGCCGCCAGGCCTTGTCCGGCAAGCGTAGGCAGCTATTAAAGTTATAGCGAACGAGCTTGTTTGAAGGGTTGTTGCAGCGCCCGTGCGGCAGTTTGCAGCGGCTTGCAGAAGTCCGGTCACAGCACCGGCTTCACCACCATCAAGTAAAACACCGCCAGCATGGCCGCAAACGCGGGGTAGCCCAGCCACTCCCACCAGCGCGCAAAACGCCAGTAGGCATCGGGCAGCTCAGTGCCTGCCTGCGCGGCGTCCCGCGACATCGCAGCCATGCGAATTTGCAGCCACACCACCGGCAGCCAGCAGGCGCCCGCAAAAACAAACAGGGCGATCGAGATCGCCAGCCATGGCGTGTTGAAGGGCAGGCCCGCCAGATAAGCCAGGGCAAAACCTGTGGCGGGTTGAATGATCACGGTGGGTGTGGTGAACCACCAGTCTGCGCGTACCACCAAGGTTGATACAAGCGCCTGTGCGCCGACGTCACGGCTGCGATTGGCAAAAAACATGTAGTACGCCGAACCGAAACCGGTTCCCACCAGCACCACACTGGACAGGATGTGAATCCATTTGAGGGTCAGGTAAAGGCTCACGGCTTGATCCTTGCCAGAACGAGGAGGATGGCGGCGATCGGCAGGTTTTTCGTCAGCGGTCCGAGTGGATGCAACCACAACGATGGTTCGATCACCGTGGCCACCACGGTCATCAGCCCCATGACCCCGAGTGCCGCCAGGTAGTTCCAGCGCGCAGGCCGTAGCAGCAGGGCCAATCCCAGTGCAGCGTCCACACCGGCACCCGACAGGATCAGGACACGCGTCAGCAAAGGGTCCTGCACGCCAGCGGCCAGCAACAGCTCTGCGCTCTGGCCCTCCAGTTCCCACAGGCTGACGATGGCGGTGGCCAGCCACACGGCGACGATGCTCAGGCGCAACCATTGCTGGTCCCGGTTGGTCAGCATCCTGGCCGACCTGCCATGCCGGAGTGCGATTCCCGGGCTGCTTCTTCCTCGACGTCGGTCAACATGCCCCAGCGGCTGAACTCCGGCTCGAATTCCGCGAGGGTGAGCAGGTTCATGGCGGTGAAGGCTCCTGCGGACAGGGCCGATCCGCCCGCCAGTTTTCGGGCCAGCAGGATGGCAGCCATGCAGGGAATCTCGGGCCCGTGGTCGTGGTCCGCGGCGATATGCCATGCGCGCCGGACCGCACGCCCGCTTGCATCGAGCCCTTGCACGCGTACCACCATGCCACCCAGTGAGGACCCCAGGCTATCCAGTGCACGGGCGCATGCATTCAGAACGCCGGCCAGCCGTGCCGGTTGCCGGACCACGCCCCAGGCGCGCAAGCTGGCCAGCCCCGCCAGGCCGCGCTGGGCCACGCCTACCTCGAGCGCCGCCCGGAACATCACGCGGTGGCGAACCCGGTAGTGCGTTGGGAAGAGTTCCAGGTCGGGAATGTCGCAGAGAGCCCCCAGGCGCGGGCGCAAGCGCGCGAACTGGACTTTATCGGGCGTGGCCCAGCCCCGCCGCGTTTGCCACTGCCCGCCGTCCCAGACCTGCAACGGTGCGCCGCAGTAGCTGAGCACCCCGGCCAGTGTGGCCAGGCCGCGCGGCGCGGTCTGGGCCGGCGCAATGCAGGTGTCGATGGTGTCCAGCCTTTGCCAGCCGCTGCAGAGATGGTCGACGACGGCAGAGGACAGCGCGGGCACCGTGCTGGCGCCGCAGATGGCCGTGCGTCCGCGCGGGCTGAAGAGATCGTTCAGCGCGGCGGGGAAGTCGCAGACAAAACGGCGGCCGTCGGCCAGATCGATGTAGTGGGCCCCGGCCGCGGCAGCGGCTTGTGCCACCGCATAGTCCTGCTGCTGGAAGGGACCCGCGGTGTGAATCAGCAGGGCTATGCCCAGTTCTTGCAGGCGCTGGCCGAAGTCGCCTGCCGTATGGTCCAGTGCCACCGCCTGGACGCCACGAGGCAAGGTCAGAGCCAGTGATTGCGCGCGATGGAGATCACGACCGCCGACCAGCAGCTCGATGCGGGCATCGCCAGCCAGCGCCTGGCAGATGCGGGCACCGAAATTTCCATACCCTCCCAAAACCAGTGTTTTCAACGCTGCGCACCTTGTTGCCCGCCATTATGGACGGACATTGCGGCGGCAAACGTGGGAACAGGGAAGGGCGCTTCTGGAACCTTATCCAGGCGGTGGCGGACCAGACCTCTACGCGTGGCTGTCGGTTTGAGCGTCGCGCACCGGCGCCAGCAGGCGCCCATGAGGCCACACCGGCTCACATGTCAAATCGGCCTGCATCCCTTGTCTGGATTGCGTACGCAGCTATCTATTCAATAGCATCCAGCGACAGGCTGCGCTCAGGCTGTGGCCGGCTCCAGGTCTTCCATCGCCAGCATGTGGTATTTCTGGCCGTAGGTGAAAGGCAGCTGGCGCAGTGACGACAGCACGCGCTGTGTGTCTTCATCGTCGGGCGCATGCACCATCACGCCGTGGTGGCCCTGGCGGGCCAGCGCGATGTACTTGCTGACCGTGTGGCCTTCGGTGCCGACCGAGGGCATGCCACCGGAATCACCGTCCACCTTGCCGATGTCGCGCAGGATGGTGTCCGGCGGCAGCAGCATCACTGCGTCGCCCGAAAAACCGGCGGCTTCCAGTGCCTCGGCAGCCTGCCGGGCCTGGTCGGCTTGGGGGAAAAGCAGAACGGCATAACCAGTGGGGTAAAACACGCCACCCAGGGTGACCATCTTCGGAGTGAGTTCGAATGTCTTCATCGCCTGATTACGCCCCGGATCAGGCGCGTCGGCTGTCAGTCGGCAGGGCCGGCTTTTGTAGGACTCGGGATGCCCGGGGCTCGCGCAGCGCTGCGGCTCAGGGCAGCTCTTCGGTTTTCAGCGCCGGCTCGGACATCACGCGCGCGCTGCCGGCCAGGCTGTCGATCAGCCGGTTGGCAAAATAGCTGCTTTGGGTGTCGGGCTCCAGCGCGGCGATCACCAGGTTGGCCAGCGGCTGGCTCAAAGGCACGTAATAACTGCCGCTGGGCGCGTCGATCACACCGCGCACCAGCGCCACCTCGGTTTTGACGATCTGCCCGGCATCGGCGATGGCGCCGCGCACGTCCTGGCGGACCCCGGCGGCGCGTGCGGTTTCTCGGTACAGGTCACCCAGTACGGAGCCGGGCTCGGTGACGCGCAGCACCTGCACGCCATGCAGGCGAAGCCGCTCCACCGCGGTTTTTGAAGAAGCCGACAGCCAGTAGCCGCAGGGCCGCACGCGCGTCTTGAGTTTGCGCAGCGTCAGCGCCGAGTTCCACTCCACGCGCAGCGCCTTGTCGGCGCCCGTGACCGGGTCCAGCATCAGCAGTTCCTGCTGTACCGGGGTCGGGCCGGCTTCCACCACGGCTTCGTCCTTGCAGGCCTGGCCGGCGATTTCCTTTTCGACGTAGGGCTGGAGCTGGCCGAGTTCGCTGGCGCGTTGCGCGGTGCTGGACAGCACGCTGCTGATGGCGGTGACGTGGGTAAACACGCGGCGCTGGATGTGCAGGCGGCCGATGCCGACGCCGCGCGTCTCGATCAGCAGGCTCACGGTGTTTTTGAGGCCGTTCACATTGCGGCCGGTGTCGGGCTGGGTGCCGCCCATGGAGATTTTTTTGTCGGCCAGGTCGGCCGAGGTGGTGTAGTACCACTCGTTGCTCAGTCCCTGGGACTTCAGCGCCGCGACCAGCGGACGACGGTACCACTCTTCGGAGGCCCTGGTCAGAAACTCCGGGATATTGGCGGTGGTCGCGTACTGCAGCAGGGCGTCGTACTTCTGCACGGCGTCGAATTTCTGCAGGAAGCGGCCGACCACGGTGTACTCGTGCGCATCGACCACCACCGTCGGCCGGTAGTCGCGCGTCAGTCTGGCCAGCGCCTGCGCTTCCGGCGTGTTGAGCAGCAGGTGATCGCGGTTCATGTCCAGCCCGCCGGCGGTCACGCGCTTGTTGTCGGTCGCGCCGTCCGGGTTGGCGCGCGGCACGATGATGACGTTGACGCGGTCCAGCACCGGCCGCAGCAGGCCCTGCGTGAGTTCGCGCGCCACCACCAGCAAGGCTTCGCTGCCCGCCGGTTCGTCGCCATGCTGCTGGCCGATCAGCAGCACCGTGGGCCGGTTCGATGCCACGATGGCGGCTGCGTCGGTGCCGGCGCCGCGGGTCAGCACCAGGGCTTCCAGGGCTTCGCCGCGCTGCGACTGGCCGATGCCAAGCAGGGCGGCTTTCATGCCTGGCGTTGCCGCGGCAGAGGCGACCAGGTCGCGCAGCCAGCTCTGGATTTCCGCGTTCGAGGTGAAGCTGCTGCGCCCCTCCTGCAGGCCCGGCGTGCTGTAGATCAGCGAAGGTGCGGGGAAACGGGCGGCCACGGCGGCGTTGTAAGGCTCTGGGGTGACCACCCCGGACGGCCGGACCGGGACCGGCTGGATGACCACAACCGGTGGGGCCACTGTCGCCGGAATAGCCGCCGGTGCGGGTGTTGCCGCGGGCGGCGCCTTGGCGGCGCCGCCGGGGGCCGGCCAGGGCGGCAGCGGCACCGAGGTACAGGCGGCCAGGATCAGGCTCAGCAGCAGGGGCAGCGCAGGCCGGAACCGGCCCCTGGGGGAGGTGGACAGGGGGGGCAAAGACGGTGCTGGTGTGGTCATGGCTTGAATCGGGACTGGAGGAGCGCCGGGTCGTACCGGTCATGAACGCCCATTATCCGGTCTCTGACTTCCGGCCGGACTTGGTGGCTACCCTCTGTTACGCGATGTGGCAATTTCCCTGGGGTGACGCGATGGGCCGGTCCGCGTGAGAAACTACACGGTTCCACGCCCTTATCGAGCTTTTTTTACGATGAACCCCGGTCTCCTGTCCGCGCCATTCCCGCCGCATCGCCTGAGCGTGGCCCCCATGATGGACTGGACCGACCGCCATTGCCGCTATTTCCACCGGCTGCTGTCGCGCCACGCCTTGCTCTACACCGAGATGGTCACCACCGGGGCGCTGGTGCATGGCGACGTGGCGCGGCACTTGCGCTTCAATGCGCAGGAGCATCCGGTGGCGCTGCAACTGGGTGGCAGCGAGCCTGCCGACCTGGCGCATTGCGCGAAACTGGGCGAAGCGTGGGGTTATGACGAGATCAACCTCAACTGCGGCTGCCCCAGCGAACGCGTGCAGCGAGGCGCTTTTGGCGCCTGCCTGATGGCCGAGCCGCAACTGGTGGCTGACTGCGTCAAAGCCATGGTCGATGTGGTGGAGGTGCCGGTCACGGTCAAACACCGCATCGGTATCGACAAGGGCGAAAGTTATGCGTTCGTGCGCGACTTTGTCGGCACGGTCAGCGAGGCCGGCTGCCAGATGTTCATCGTGCATGCGCGCAATGCCTGGCTCAAGGGCCTTTCTCCGAAGGAAAACCGCGAGGTCCCGCCTCTGCGCTACGAGCTGGTGCACCGGCTCAAGCAGGAGTTTCCCCAGCTCACCATCGTCATCAACGGCGGCATCACCACCGGCGAGCAGGTGGCCGCGCAACTGTGCGAACTCGACGGTGTCATGGTAGGACGCGAGGCCTACCACAACCCCTGGTGGCTGGCCTCCTGGGATGAAGACTTTTTCGGCGCCGCCCCGGGTGCACAGACGCGTGAATCGGTGGAACTGCAGATGGTCGATTACATGGCCAGCCAGGCGGCCGAACAGGGCACGCCCTGGCCGGCGATTGCCCGTCACATGCTGGGCCTGCGCCACGGCCTGGCGGGCTCGCGGCGCTGGCGCCAGGTCTGGAGCGACCACACGCTCAAAACCCTGCACCCGCGCGAGGTGATGGCGCTGGCGCATGCGCCGCTGCCGGCCAGCCAGGGTGGCGAACCCGCCTGCCAGCCTGACGTGACGGCGCATGCCTGACGCGGCGCAGCGCGAGACGCGCAAGGCCCTGCTGCTGCTGTGGCTGGTTCCCGCACTGTGGGCCGTCAATTACATCGTCGCGCGCAAGGCGCCCGGTGTCATCGGCCCCTACATGCTGGCATTGGGCCGCTGGGGCCTGGCGGCCCTGATCCTGGTGGTGATCACGCGGGCCGAGCTGTGGCAGCACCGCGGTGCGATTGTGCGGGCATGGCGGCAGTACCTGGTCCTCGGCACGCTGGGCATGCTGATCTGCGGTGCCTGGGTGTACGAGGGCGCCCGTTCGACCGGAGCGATGAACATCGCGCTGATTTATTCGGCCTCGCCGGTGCTGATCAGCCTGGGGGCCCTGTGGTGGCTGGGCGAAGCCTTTGGCTCGCGGCAGAAAGCCGGGGTCCTGCTGGCGCTGACCGGCGTCGTGCATGTCGTGGTCAGGGGGCAGTGGACGGCGTTGGGTGAGGTGCAATTTGTCGCGGGCGACGCCTGGATTGTGGCCGCCACCGTGTCGTGGGCCGCGTATGCGCTGCTGCAAAAACGCTGGCCCAGTCCGCTGAGCGCGACCGCGCGCCTGGCCGCGATTTGTGTCGGCGGAACCCTGATGCTGCTGCCGCCCGCGCTGTGGGAAGCGACGCGGCCCGGCGCCGATGTGCTTGGCGGGCAGGCGCTGTTGCTGGTGGTGGTGGCCGGCCTGATTCCCGGCATCGGCGCCTACTGGATCTACAGCTGGGCGCAGAAAATCCTCGGTGCCAGCCGGGTGGCGGTGGCGCTTTACCTGGGCCCGCTGTATGCGGCCGCTGCGGCCTGGGGCTTGCTCGGTGAACCGCCGGGCTGGCACCATGCCGTCGGCGCCATGTTGATCCTGCCCGGGGTGTTTCTGGTCACCCGGCCGAGCAGGCCGGCGGCTGTGCCGCTACCGCGTCCCTGAACCAGCGGCACAGGGCCGGCTCACCCTGGCCTTGCTCGCCTATGCAGCAACCATGCGGACCTTGGCCGCATCACGTGCCAGCGCCTCGCGGGTGGCGGTAGTGCGGTACCAGAGGGTGATGACCGAGCTGGTCAACACGATGAACAGGCTGTAGAGCACCGGGATCAGCAACACCTGTTGCTGCATCTCGCCAGTGAAGGTCAACGACACGATGAGCACGGCGAGCGGGCCGTTCTGGATGCCGGTTTCCAGGCTGATGGTGCGGGAACGGTTGCTGTCCTGCCGGAGCGCGCGCGCCAGCCAGTAGCCCAGCAGCATGCCGAAAAGGCCCAGCCCGATCGACACGAAGAAGACCTGCCAGGGCGTCGACAGCAGCAACTGGTAGTTGCGGGGCACCCAGGACACCACCAGGAAAAGAATCACGAAGATGCCCAGCATGGAGCCGATGAGCTCGATCGTGGCGCCGATATTGGGATTGAACTTGCGCAGCGCCATGCCAAGCAGGGTGGGCACCAGCAGCACCACCAGCACCTGGGCCACATTGGCGGCCGGGATGGCGAAGGCACCGGTCACGCCGGCCAGCCCGCTGTAAAAGGCGATGAGTGCGGGTACGGCGACAACCGCGATCAGGGTCGACACGCTGGTCATCATGATGGACAGCGCAAGCGCACCCTTGCTGAAATAGGTGAAGATGTTGGACGTCGTTCCGCCCGGCATGCAGCCCATCAGGATCAGGCCAACCGCCAGCGCGGGCGGCAGGCCCAGCAGCACCGCCAGCAGGTAGGCCAGAAAGGGCATGATGCCGTACTGGCAGAGAACGCCGACCATTACCCCCTTTGGTTTGCGAAAGGCGATCAGGAAATCGCGAAAAGTCAGGCTGGCGCCCATGCCGAGCATGATCACCATCATCATCACGCCGAGCAGTTTGGTTTCTAGTGGAGTAAGCATGCGTCGATTCCAGGTTCTTGTTGTTTAGCGGGCAGTGGCCGACGGCTGGGCGTGCTCCGCCTTGACCTCGGCCTTCAAATCCTTGCGCAGGATTTTTCCGATCGGTGATTTGGGAAGTTCCTGCCTGAAAACAATGGACTTCGGGATCTTGTAGTCGGTCAAAAGGCTTTTGCAGTGAGCGATGACCATGTCCTGCGTGAGCTCACCCTGAAACTCCGGATTCTTGACGACGTAGGCGCGCACGGCTTCGCCCGAGCGTGGATCGGGAATGCCCACCACCGCGGCCTCGAAGATGGCATCGAGTTTCGACAGGGCTTCCTCGATTTCATTGGGGTAGACATTGAAGCCTGACACCAGGACCAGGTCTTTCTTGCGGTCCACGATGCGGAAAAAGCCGCTGTCATCCATCACCGCGACGTCACCGGTGTACAGCCAGCCGTCCTTGAGCACCTGCTGCGTGTCTTCCGCGCGCTGCCAGTAACCCAGCATGGTTTGCGGGCCGCGTACCGCCAGTTCACCCGGCTGGCCCGCCGGCGCGAGGCTGCCATCGTCCGCCACCAGGCGGACTTCACAACCCGGCACCGGGATGCCGATGCTCTCGGGCCTGACGGTGCCGGTCATGGGATTGAAGGTGATCACGGGCGAGCTTTCGGTCAGGCCGTAGCCCTCGGCCACGCGTGTGCCCGTCATGGCCTGCCACCGCGCCGCCACCGCGCTGTGTAACGCCGTCCCGCCCGCAATGGCTGCCTTCAGGTGTTTGGGCGGAAACGCGCTGAACCATTCCTCGTTCATCAGGCCGTTGAACAGGGTGTTGACCCCGGTGATCCAGGTGATCGGATAGTTTTCGATGGCCCGCTGCAGGTTTTGCACCGGGCGTGGCGTCGGCACCAGGATGTTGCGCGCGCCGATGTCGAAGAATGTCAGCAGGTTGGCGGTGAACGCGAAGACGTGGTACAGCGGGAGTGCCGTCAGTACGCATTCCTGCTTCCCGTCCTCGGTGCTCATGTGCGAGCGGCCCATGGCCAGTACCTGGTCCACATTGGCGAGCAGGTTGGCATGGCTGAGCATGGCGCCCTTGCTGACACCGGTGGTGCCGCCCGTGTACTGCAATGCCGCCACGCTGCTTGCGGGAACAGCTTCCCACCAGGATGCCGCACCTCCGCCCGGGGGCAGGGCGGCGCGTCCGGCCTGCAGGGCCGTCGACAGGCGTTCAAGCGGCACGGCCAGCCGCGGTATGGGCGGCAGCGTCTTGCTCCACACCTTCTGGACGCCGCGTACCACCATGTTGGGGACCGCGGGAAACATCTCGGAGACGCCGGCCAGCACGACCCGCTCGATGCCGGTCTGGGGGACCACTTCTGCCAGCTTGTCGGCAAACATGTCGACGATCACCAGCACCCTGGCGCCGGAATCACTGAACTGGTGGATCATTTCGCTGGGCGTGTACAGCGGATTGGTATTGACGAGCACGCAACCGGCCTTGAACACGCCGAAGGCCACCACCGGGTAGGACAGGGAATTGGGCAATTGCACGGCGACGCGGTCGCCGGCCTCGAGACCGCAGACACCGCGAAGGTAGCCGGCGAAGGCGTCCGAGAGTTCGTCGACCTCGGCGTAGCTCAGGCTGCCGTTCATGCCGTTGCCCATCACGCAGGTGAAGGCGGTGCGTTTTTCGAAGCGGCGGCAGGCCTGGCTGGCCAGGTGGGCCAGGTTCTTGTAGCGGGTGCCGGGCAATTCCGCTTTGATGTGTTCGCCGTAGGCAGCTTGCCAGGGTTTGTCGTCGTAGATCGACTTCGCAGCGGTCATCCAGCATCCTTTTGTTACAAAAGCTGTGGATTGTGCGTGCCGCCGGCGTGGCAGCGTCTCCGGCTTAACCCGGTGTTCGAGTCGACTCACCAGCCTAAAAGGCTGCGCGGTCTTGTGTTAACTCCTGCGAAACCTCGAGCCGCGTGCTGCGCTGGCAGCACGGGCCCGGGCGGGTGTGTTCAAGTTGGCCGCCAGCGCATCGCATCACCACCGCGGCCAACGGGCGATCAGGCCGCTGCTTCCAGGCCGTTGGCGAAATGTTCCTGCATGCGCCTGGCAGCCGCGCCGGCGTCCCGTTTCACCAGGGCCTGGACAATCGCCGCATGTTCGGCCAGCGACTCCTCGATGCGCCCGCTCTTGAGCAGCGAGTTGTGGCGATTGAGCTTCATGACCTTGCGCAGGTCGGCCACCATCTGGTCGCGCCAGCGGTTGTCGGCGATTTCCAGCAGGCGCATGTGGAAAGCTTCATTGATCTCAAAAAAACGCTCCCGTTGCGGCACGGCTTTTTCGAGCTCGCGGTGCAGGCCCTGCAGTTCCTTGAGCTGGGCTTCGGTGGCCCGGGTCGCCACCACCCCGGCCGCGTCGCTTTCCAGCAGGGCCAGCAGGTGGTAGACGTCGGCCAGGTCGCGCTCTGACACTTCGGTCACATAGGCGCCGCGCCTGACCTTCATGGTCACCAGCCCTTCGGTCGCCAGCACCTTGAGTGCCTCGCGCAGGGGCGTGCGGCTGATGCCGTATTCCTCGGCCAGCTTGAGCTCGTCGATCCAGCTGCCGGGCGCCAGTTCGCGGCTGAAAATACGCTGGCGCAAAAGCTCCGCCACCTCTTCGTAAAGTGCGCGGGGGGTCAATGAAACAGCGGCCATGGTCTTGTGAAGGTGTCGATTGCGGCCGGAGGGCCGGACAGCGCGATCTTATCCGAAACTAAATTTTGCATCAATAATTATAAATAATGTAAACTTGCCACATCGGCAGCTTGCCTGCCCAACCCATCGAAACACGCGCATGAGCACCCCCACATCCCCAGCCAGCCCCGAATTTGCCTCTGTCAGTCTGGAGGCCTGGGCCAAGGCAGCCGCCAAATCGGCGCCCGGCGGCGACCTCAACGCGCTGAACTGGCAGACCCCTGACGGCATCAGCGTGAAGCCGCTGTACACCGCAGAAGACGTCAAGGACCTGCCTTATACCAACACGCTGCCGGGCTTCGAGCCTTTTATCCGCGGGCCGCAGGCCACCATGTATGCGGTGCGGCCCTGGACCATTCGCCAGTACGCCGGGTTTTCGACGGCGGAAGAGTCCAACGCTTTCTACCGCAAGGCGCTGGCCGCCGGCGGGCAGGGTGTGTCGGTCGCCTTCGACCTGGCCACCCACCGCGGTTACGACAGCGACCACCCGCGCGTCACCGGCGACGTCGGCAAGGCCGGTGTGGCCATCGACAGCGTCGAGGACATGAAGATCCTGTTCGACGG
Organism: Polaromonas sp.; assembly: GCA_030683705.1. Classification (GTDB taxonomy): domain Bacteria; phylum Pseudomonadota; class Gammaproteobacteria; order Burkholderiales; family Burkholderiaceae_C; genus Polaromonas. Next base: position 14,146 of record JAUXPP010000083.1, read on the forward strand.
CATTCCGCTGGACAAGGTCAGCGTGAGCATGACGATGAACGGCGCCGTGCTGCCGGTGCTGGCCGGCTACGTGGTGGCGGCGGAGGAGCAGGGTGTGGCGCAGGACCAGCTCAGCGGGACCATCCAGAACGACATCCTCAAAGAATTCATGGTGCGCAACACCTATATC
>JAUXPP010000084.1 GCA_030683705.1 Polaromonas sp.
GGTATTCGGATGTTTGTCTTTCTCTCCACCCGTCGGGCTGGGCCGAGGAGCGCAGCAAAAAATGGATCAGGGCGAGCGATTGTCTGAGCCGAAGGCGAGTTCGAGCTCGACCCCATTTTTTGCGAGCACCGCAGGTTGCCCCTGAGCGGCAGCGAAGGGGACCCAGACCATCGGGTCGCCTTTCTTTTGCTTACTTTTCTTTGGCGAGACAAAGAAAAGTGAGTTGCCGCCGGGCAACCCCCGGCCAGCAGGCGCTGGCAAGCTCCAGCACCCGGCTATGCAAAAGCCAGCAAGACTGAACTCCCCACTCCCAACCCCCCGCCCTTCCCTCGCCCCGCCGGGCGAGAGAAGGGAGCCTCATTTGGCCGCGTGCGCTGCGCTCGCGTGCAAACATGACGGTCTGTTGGGAGTCCCGTCCTTGAAGCGCTTCGCGCTTCAAGGACTCCGGATTTGACTTCCGGGCTTGGTTTTGTCTTCTCTTTCCTCCACCCTTCTGTATGCGCCGAGGAGCGCAGGCAAAAGCGGATCAGGGCTTGCGATTGTCTGAGCGAAGCGAGTTCGAGCAAGACCCCGCTTTTGACGAGCACCGGAGGGTACCCTGAGCGCAAGCGAAGGGCCGCAGAGAGCAGGGTCGCCTTTTCTTTGCTTACTTTCTTTTGGCGAAGCAAAAGAAAGTGAGTTGCCGCCGGGCAACCCCCGGCCAACTGTCGCTGGCAAGCTGCAGACAGCAGGACTGAACTCCACCACTCCCCCCGCCATTCCCTCGCCCCGCCGGACAAGAGCAGGGAGCCTCATGTTTTCCCCGGGGCGGCCCGGGCAAAAAAAATGGCCCGCTGGAACCGAAGTTCTGGCGGGCCAAACATCCAAAGGAGACTCTCGCTATTTCAAATCCTGCCGCAGCTGCCAGGCAGCTGCGGCGTGTACCGGGTCAGCGGCTGTAGGCGGTTTCGCCGTGGGAGGTGATGTCGAGGCCTTCGCGCTCGTCTTCCTCGCTGACACGCAGGCCGATGGTCAGGTCCACCACCTTGTAGGCGATGAAGGACACCACACCGGACCACACCAGGGTGATCAGGACCGCCTTGAGCTGGACCCAGACCTGGCTGACGATCGAGTAGTCGGCTGCCGTGACCATGGTCACCGTGACCCAGTCGGCCACATAGCCGGGGCCGCCCAGGCTTGGCGAGTTGAACACGCCGGTCAGCAGGGCGCCGAGGATACCGCCGATGCCGTGCACGCCGAACACGTCGAGCGAGTCGTCCGCACCCAGCATTTTCTTCAGGCCATTGACACCCCAGAGGCAGGCGAAACCGGCGATCAGTCCGATGATCAGGCCGCCACCGATGCCGACGTTGCCGGCTGCGGGGGTGATCGCCACCAGGCCAGCGACGGCGCCGGAAGCTGCACCCAGCATCGAGGCCTTGCCGCGCATCAGCGCTTCACCGACACACCAGGCCAGCACCGCAGCTGCCGTGGCACCCAGGGTGTTGATGAAGGCCAGGGCGGCGAAGCCGTTGGCTTCCAGGGCAGAGCCGGCGTTGAAACCGAACCAGCCGACCCACAGCAGGGCCGAACCGACCATGGTCAGTGTCAGGCTGTGCGGTGCCATGGCTTCCTTGCCGTAACCGATACGCTTGCCGACCATGTAGGCGCCGACCAGGCCGGCCACAGCGGCGTTGATGTGCACGACGGTACCGCCGGCAAAATCAAGCGCACCCGACTGCCAGATGTAACCGGCTTTGGCGGTCATTTCTTCGGCCACACCCGCGGCGGTGTAGGCATCAGGACCCATCCAGAACCAGACCATGTGGGCCATGGGCGCATAGCTGAAGGTGAACCAGATGACCATGAACATCAGCACGGCGGAGAACTTCATGCGTTCGGCGAAGGCGCCGACGATCAGTGCGCAGGTGATGCCGGCAAAGGTGGCCTGGAAGGCGGCGAAGATGATTTCCGGAATCACAACACCCTTGCTGAAGGTCGCGGCATTGGCAAAGGTGCCGGCAGCGTTGTCCCAGACACCCTTCATGAACAGCCGGTCGAAACCGCCGAAGAAGGCATTGCCTTCGGTGAAGGCCAGGCTGTAGCCGTAGATGAACCACAGCACGACGATCATCGAGAAGGTGACCATGACCTGCATCAGCACCGACAACATGTTCTTGCTGCGGACCAGGCCGCCATAGAACAGCGCCAGGCCGGGGATGGTCATCAGGATGACCAGCATGGTCGAGACCATCATCCAGGCGGTGTCGCCCTTGTTCGGAACGGCGACAGGCGCCGCCGGTGCGGCGGCTTCGGCGGCAGCCGGTGCGGCCGCGGCGGCAGGTGCCGGTGTGGCCGCAGCCGCAGGCGCTGCAGGTGCAGCGGCTTCGGATGCAGCGGGAGCGGCGGCAGGAGCCTGGGCCAGCACAGCGGCGGCGCCGGTGAACAGGCTCAAACCCAAGGCCAGGGAGGCTAGTAGTTTTTTCATGTTGATGTTCTCTTGATGGATGGAGGGCTTACAGCGCCTCTTTGCCGGTCTCGCCGGTGCGGATACGCACGACCTGCTCCAGGTTGTAGACGAAAATCTTGCCGTCGCCGATCTTGCCGGTGCGGGCTGCGCCCTCCACCGCTTCAATCACGCGGTCAACGAGCTCGTCGGACACCGCCGCTTCGATCTTGACCTTGGGCAGGAAATCGACGACATATTCAGCGCCGCGATACAGCTCGGTGTGGCCCTTCTGGCGACCGAAGCCCTTGACTTCGGTCACGGTGATGCCCTGCACGCCAATACCGGACAGCGCTTCACGCACTTCGTCCAGCTTGAACGGGTTGATGATGGCCGTTACGAGTTTCATGAGTTCTCCTTTACCTCAGCTAGGTGCGTGTTATTTCAGAAATTTTTCTTGATCGACAGCACCAGGCCATCCTTGCCGAGGTCACGGGTGCCGGAGCCTGGCAGGGTGTAGGGGCCGAGACCGCTGGTGCCAACGGCGGCCAGGCTGACGATCAGGCCGTCGATGTCCTTGTTCACGGTGACCGAGTAGTCGGTGTACGAGTTGCCGTTCTTGACCTTCTGCGCGCCGACGTGCGGAACGATGGACCAGCCGGAGCCGAGATCGAAGTTGGCGCTCAGGTCAAAGTAGCTGCTGTTTTTGCTGTTGACCGCACCGAACAGGTTGGTCGTGGCATGCGAGTACTTGGCGGTGACGATGCCGAAGGTCAGGGCGCCGTACAGCTCGAAGGTGTTGGGGCTGACGAGGCCGGCGGTCTTCTTCATGTTGTTGCCGGCATACCAGTAGTACAGGCCGCCGAGGTCGTAGCCCACGCCTTCGGCGAGGGAACCCTTGTAGCCGCCGTAGAGGTCGATTTCAACCGGGCCCTTGGTGGTGTTGGGGTTGGCGGTGGAATCCTTGATCCACTTGATGCTCGACGCCCAGGCGCCCAGGTAAAAGCCGCTGCTGTGCGCGTAGTCGATGCCGCCGTTGATCGCTGGCTTCTTGTTGGTTTGCGAAATACCGCGATAACGGTAGTCGGTGGTGGCGCCGATGTTGTAAGACACTGTGGAAGCTGGCGCCGGGGCTGCGGTCTGGGCAAAAGCGCTGCCTGCGGCGAGGAAAGCTGCTGCGACGGCAAGGTGGGTGGCTTTAAGTTTCATCGATGGCTCCAAAGGAAGGGTAGGTTGGAAAGGGCGTGTTTCTTGAATACGGGTTTCCTTTAGCACGGAGCGTGCCAAATTTTGTAGGCTTGCAGCTTGTTGTCGTCGCCCACAAAGCCTGTCGCGTTGAAGTGAACTGAAATAAATACAAGATTTGCACTTGTTTGGTGCGCAGCAGAATGCTCATTTGTGGTGCATAACAGGGGAGGAATCAGCCATGAGCCTGTCTTTAGTGCAAAGCCGTGCCTTGTTGGGCATGCAGGCGCACCCCGTCTGCGTCGAAGTGCATCTGGCCAACGGCCTGCCGAGCTTCACCCTGGTGGGACTGGCAGAGACGGAAGTCAAGGAAGCCCGGGAGCGGGTGCGATCCGCCATCCAGAACACCGGGCTGGAGTTTCCGGGCAACAAGCGCATCACGGTCAACCTGGCGCCCGCCGACCTGCCCAAGGACTCCGGCCGTTTTGACCTGCCAATTGCGCTGGGCATCCTGGCGGCCAACGGACAACTCGACACCCGCAAGTTCGAAGGCTACGAGTTTGCCGGCGAACTGTCGCTGGGCGGCGAATTACGACCCATACGCGGCGCACTGGCCATGAGCCTGGCGCTGTCGGGGCTGGACGCCGGCGCCAGCCAACCCCGGCTGGTGCTGCCGGAAGGCAGTGCCGAGGAAGCCGCGCTGGTGCCTGGCACCGGCGTCTACCGCGCCCGGCACCTGCTCGACGTGGTGCGCCAGTTCCTGCCGGGTGATACACCGCCAGAACCCGTCGCAGGCTGGGAGCGCCTGCAATCCAGCGCCGCGCAGGCCGAAGCGGCTTACCCCGACATGGCCGATGTCAAGGGCCAGGCAGCGGCGCGGCGCGCGCTCGAGATCGCGGCGGCCGGCGGCCACAGCGTGTTGATGATGGGCGCGCCGGGCTCCGGCAAGTCCATGCTGGCGCAGCGTTTTGCCGGCCTGTTGCCGGCCATGAGCACCGAGGAAGCGCTGCAAAGCGCCGCCATCGCCTCGCTGGGCGGCCGCTTTTCCCTGGAGCGCTGGGCCCAGCGCCCGACCTGCTCGCCGCACCACACCGCCAGCGCCGTGGCACTGGTGGGCGGCGGATCCCCGCCCAGACCCGGTGAAATTTCGCTGGCGCACCACGGCGTCCTGTTTCTCGACGAGCTGCCGGAGTTTCCGCGCGCAGCACTCGAAGCCCTGCGTGAACCGCTGGAGTCGGGAAGCATCACGATCTCGCGTGCGGCCCAGCGCGCCGAATTTCCGGCGCGTTTCCAGCTGATCGCCGCCATGAACCCCTGCCCCTGCGGCTACCTCGGCTCGTCGCTGCGCGCCTGCCGCTGCTCGCCCGACCAGGTCTCACGTTACCAGGGCAAGCTCAGCGGCCCCTTGCTGGACCGCATCGATATCCACGTCGAAGTCGGCGCGCTGGCGGCCGACGAATTGATCAACACGCCGCCGGGTGAAAGCAGCGCCGCGATCCGGCAACGCGTGGTGGCCGCCCGCGAACGCGCCCTGGCCCGCCAGGGCAGCAGCAACCAGTCGCTGCAGGGCAAAGCGATCGACGCGCAGTGCCGGCTCGACGATGCGGCGGCGAAATTCCTGAACACCGCCGCGGCACGCCTGGGCTGGTCGGGCCGCAGCATCCACCGCTGCCTGAAACTGGCCCGCACGATTGCCGACCTGGCCGGTGCGCAGTCCGTGCAGCTCACGCATGTGGCCGAGGCGGTGCAGTACCGGCGGGTGCTCAGGGCGACGCCCTGAGGCCTGCAGCGCAGCGGCTGCGTCTAGCGGTCCCTGGCACAGCGGAAGCCGATGTACACCACCGCCGTGTCCCGCGGTTTGCTCTGCCGGTGCCCGTCGCGCATGCTGGCGGCGCCATACCACCACGAGCCGCCGCGCGTGCGCTTGTCGGCAGCGCCGCCGCTGTCGACCCACTCCCACGCGTTGCCGCCCATGTCGAACAAGCCATTGACGCCCGGCCGCGTTGTACCGGTCAGCGCATGGCCGCGCCCACGCGAGGTAACCGCCGCTTCCACCGCCTTGACCTCCCCGCAGTCCCCCAGGCAATTGGCGCCCAGCGGCTGGTCCCCGGTGGGATAGGCATAGGTTTTCCCGGTGACAAAGCCTGCCGGCGGGTTGACGCGGCGCTCGGTGTAGGCGGCTTCACCCCACTCGGCATCACGCGGCAGGCGCTTGCCCGACCATTGGCAGAAGGCGGCGGCCTCGTCGTAGGTGACATGCACCGCCGGCTCTGCAGCTGCGGCTGGCGTGCCGAACGGCGCCCGCCAGGTCCAGCCCCTGCGCTGCTCCCAGCCGTTTTCATAGGTGCTGCCGCCGCCGGCCCGCTCGGCCGCCGTGACCGTGCCGGTGGCTTCCACAAACCGGCGAAACTGCGCCACCGTCACCTCGCTGCGGTCGATACTGAAAGCGCCGAGAGGCTGCATGTCGGTCTGCGCCATCACGGCTGACGCGCCCGACAGCAGGGCCACGAGAACAAGGGCGGGATGAAGTGTCATGGCAGCAGTTCCCCAATCATCGATGACGCAGTCTGCCCGGCTCCCGCACCTGCACGCCCCGGACTACAGGTTGGGCGCCAGCAGGCGCTGCAGGTCTTCAGCCTTCTCCCCGCGCCGCTTCGCCAGGTCCTGCAACTGGTCGTCGCCAATCTTGCCGACGTTGAAATACACGCTTTGCGGGTGGCTCAGGTAAAAGCCGCTGACGCTCGCGGCCGGGGTCATGGCCAGGCTGCTGGTCAGGGCCATGCCAATGTCTCCGGCCTGCAGCAGCTCGAACATGTCTTTCTTCACGCTGTGATCGGGGCAGGCCGGGTAGCCGGGCGCGGGACGTATGCCCTGGTATTTTTCGGCAATCATGTCCTCGGGGCTCAGGTTTTCGCCGGCGGCGTAACCCCAGAGGTCCTGGCGTACCCGCTTGTGCATGGCCTCGGCAAAGGCCTCGGCCAGCCGGTCCGCCAGCGCCTTGAGCATGATGGACGAGTAGTCGTCGTTGTCGTCGGCGAAGTACTTTTCCTTCTTCTCGGCGCCCAGCCCGGCCGTCACCGCAAAGACACCGATGTAGTCCTCGATTCTCGCGTCTTTTTTGGGCTGGACGCCCGCCAGTTGTGCGCGGGCAGCTATTAATTCAGGAGCAAGCACCCTGGGTGCGACAAAGTCCGACAGGCAGCGGCTGGGCCGCATCACGCCGTCCAGCGCGGTTTTCTCGGCCTGCTGGCGCAGGCCGTACCAGGTCATCGCGACCTCGCTGCGTGACTCGTCGGTGTAGATCTCGATGTCGTCACCGACGCTGTTGGCCGGGTACAGGCCGATCACACCGCTGGCGGTGAGCCAGCGGCCCTCGATCAGGCGCTTGAGCATGCGTTTGGCGTCGCCAAAAACACGCACCGCCTCCTCGCCGACCACCTCGTCCTTCAGGATGGCCGGGAAAGGGCCGGCCAGGTCCCAGGTCTGGAAGAAGGGACCCCAGTCGATGTAGTCCGCCAGCTCGGCCAGGTCGAAGTTCTTGAACACGCGCCGGCCGATGAACTTCGGCTTGGGCGGCGTATAACTTGCCCAGTCGATGGCGGTTTTGTTGGCGCGGGCCTTGGCCAGCGGCCACATCGGCGTCTGTTTCTTGCTGGCGTGCTGCGCCCGCACCTTCTCGTAATCGCTGTTGAGTTCGGCGATGTATTTGGCGGCCTGGTCACTCAACAAACTTTGCGCGACGCTGACACTGCGCGAGGCGTCGGGCACATACACCACCGGGCCTTCGTAGTGCGGCGAAATCTTCACCGCGGTGTGCACCCGGCTGGTGGTGGCGCCGCCAATCATCAGCGGAATCTTTTTGATGCGGAAATGGTCGTCCTTCTGCATTTCGCCCGCCACGTACTGCATCTCTTCCAGGCTGGGCGTGATCAGGCCGGACAGGCCGACAATGTCCGCGCCCTCGACCTTGGCGCGCGCCAGGATCTCGTGGCAGGGCACCATCACGCCCATGTTGACGACTTCGAAGTTGTTGCACTGAAGCACCACGGTCACGATGTTCTTGCCGATGTCGTGCACATCGCCCTTGACGGTGGCGATGATGATCTTGCCCTTGGTCTTGACGTCGCCGCCGGCGGCTTCGAGCAGCAGCTTCTCGGCCTCGATGTAGGGCAGCAGATGGGCCACCGCCTGCTTCATCACACGCGCGCTTTTGACCACCTGCGGCAAGAACATCTTGCCCTGGCCGAACAGGTCGCCGACCACGTTCATGCCGTCCATCAGCGGGCCTTCGATCACATGCAGCGGCCGGCCGCCGTCGGCCAGGATGGCCTGGTAGACCTCTTCGGTGTCTTCGGTGATGAACTCGTTCATGCCGTGCACCAGCGCGTGCGACAGGCGCTGACGCACCGGCAGCGCGCGCCACTCGTTGCGCTTGCTGTCGTCCCTGGCGCCGCTTTTGGCGCTCTCGGCCACCTCGATCAGGCGCTCGCTGGGGCTCAGATGTTCCTCGCCATCCCTGTACACCGGCGTGCGGTTCAGCACCACGTCTTCCACGCGTTCGCGCAGCGTCGGCTCCAGGTCGTCATAGACGCCGACCATGCCGGCGTTGACGATGCCCATGTCCATGCCCGCCTGGATCGCGTGGTAGAGGAATACCGTATGAATGGCTTCGCGCACCGGGTCATTGCCACGGAAGGAAAAGCTCACATTGGACACGCCGCCCGAGACCTTGGCGCCGGGCAGGTTGGCCTTGATCCAGCGCGTGGCGTTGATGAAGTCCACCGCGTAGTTGTTATGTTCCTCGATGCCGGTGGCAATCGCAAAAATGTTCGGGTCGAAAATGATGTCTTCCGGCGGGAAGTCCAGCTCATCGACCAGCACGCGGTAGGCGCGTTCGCATATCTCGATCTTGCGTTCGTAGGTGTCGGCCTGGCCCTTTTCGTCGAAGGCCATGACCACCGCGGCCGCGCCGTAACGCTTGAGCAGCTTGGCCTGCTGCCTGAACGGCTCCAGGCCTTCCTTCATCGAGATCGAGTTGACAATGCCCTTGCCCTGGATGCAGCGCAGGCCGGCCTCGATCACGCTCCATTTGGAGCTGTCGATCATGATGGGCACACGCGCGATGTCGGGTTCGCTGGCGATCAGGTTCAGGAAACGCACCATGGCGGCCTGGCTGTCCAGCATGGCCTCGTCCATGTTGATGTCGATGATCTGCGCGCCGTTTTCCACCTGCTGACGCGCCACCACCAGCGCCTGCTCGTACTCGCCGTTGAGGATCATGCGCGCGAAGGCCTTGGAGCCGGTCACATTGGTACGTTCGCCGATGTTGACGAACAACGTGCCCGCGCCTATGGCAACCGGCTCGAGGCCGGACAACTTCATGGGGGGAACCTGGATTTCGGACATTCACTCACCTCTAGCATCAAAGGTGAGCGCCGTTGCAAAGTCAGGCCGCGAAAAGAGGCCTGCTGTCACCCAAGCCTGACGAAACGGGGTTTCGCTGCAACGCTCCTCGGGTAGGCCGTATTTTAGACCAAGCCCGGGATCAGGCGGTCAGGCGCGTCAGCGCTTCCTGGTACTTGGCGGCGGTTTTCTCGACCACGTCCTGCGGCACGCGCGGCGCCGGCGGGGTTTTGTCCCAGGGCTTGCCGTTGACCAGGGCCTGCTCCAGCCAGTCGCGCACGAACTGCTTGTCGTAGCTGGGCGGGTTGCTGCCCGCGGCAAACGCCGCCTGGTAGCCCTCGACCGGCCAGTAACGCGAGGAATCCGGCGTCAGCACCTCGTCCATCAGGGTCAGCGTGCCGGCTTCGTCGAGGCCGAACTCGAACTTGGTGTCGGCAATGATGATGCCCTTGGTCAGCGCAAAGGCCGCCGCCGCTTCATAGATCCTGATGCTGATATCGCGGATTTGCGCGGCCAGCTCGGGGCCGACCGCTTTCACGACCTGTTCGAAGCTGATGTTTTCGTCGTGTTCGCCGACCGCCGCCTTGGCCGCCGGCGTGAAGATGGGTGCAGGCAATTTCGACGCATTTTTCAGCCCCGGCGGCAGCGGCACACCGCAGACCGCCTGGCTGTCCTGGTATTCCTTCCAGCCGCTGCCGGCCAGGTAGCCGCGCACCACGGCCTCGACCGGGATCGGTTTCAGGCGCTTGACCAGCATGGAGCGGCCGGTGACCTGCGGCACCTCGGCCGGCGTGACCACACTTTCCGGCGCCTCGCCGGTCAGGTGGTTCGGACACAGGTGGCCCAGCTTGTCGAACCAGAACAGCGCCATCTGCGTGAGCAGCACGCCCTTGCCCGGAATCGGCTCACCCATGATGACGTCGAAGGCGCTCAGGCGGTCGCTGGCCACCATCAGCAGCCTGTCCTTGCCAACGGCATAGTTGTCACGGACCTTGCCGCGGGCCAGCAGCGGCAGGGAAGTCAGGGCGGAGGTGTGCAGGGCGGTGGTCATGGTGCTCACAAATCAAAAGGCCCGCGCAACCCGGCGCGGGTTGCCTGCGGGCCCAAAATTATCGTCAATCAGGGGTCAGTGAACCACCTGGGCCAGCTCGCCCTTGGCGTAGCGGGCGGCCACGACCTGCAGGCTGTCGCCCTTGATCTTCGCGCCCTGGCCTTCGCAGCCGAACTCGATGTAGCGCTGCTTGCAGATCGCCTTGGCAGCTTCGCGCGCCGGCTTGAGCCATTCGCGGGCATCGAACTTCTCGGGGTTTTCGGCCAGGAACTTGCGCACCGCGGCCGTCATCGCCAGCCGGATGTCGGTGTCGATGTTGATCTTGCGCACGCCGTGTTTGATGGCTTCCTGGATTTCCTCGACCGGCACGCCGTAGGTTTCCTTCATGTTGCCGCCGTACTGGCGAATGATGGCCAGCAGGTCCTGCGGCACGCTCGACGAGCCGTGCATCACCAGGTGGGTGCTGGGGATGCGTTTGTGGATTTCCTTGATGCGGTCGATCGCCAGGATGTCGCCGGTGGGCTTGCGCGTGAACTTGTAGGCGCCGTGGCTGGTGCCGATGGCAATCGCCAGCGCGTCGATCTGGGTCTGCTTGACGAAGTCGGCGGCCTGCTCGGGGTCGGTCAGCAGCTGCTCGCGCGTCATGGTCGCGGCGGTACCGTGGCCGTCTTCCTTGTCGCCCTTCATGGTTTCCAGCGAACCGAGGCAGCCGAGTTCACCCTCGACCGTCACGCCGACCTTGTGCGCCAGTTGCGCCACTTTTTTGGTGACGTCGACGTTGTATTCGTAGCTGGCAATCGTCTTGCCGTCGGCTTCCAGCGAACCATCCATCATCACCGAGGAAAACCCGAGGTTGATCGCGCCCTGGCAGACGTCAGGGTTCTGGCCGTGGTCCTGGTGCATGACCAGCGGAATCTGCGGGTACATCTCGAGGGCGGCCTGGATCAGGTGCTTGATGAAGGGCTCACCGGCATATTTGCGGGCACCGGCGCTGGCCTGCAGGATCACCGGGGCGCCGGTTTCCTTCGCGGCTTCCATGACGGCCTGGACCTGCTCGAGATTGTTGACGTTGAAAGCCGGAATCCCGTAGCCGTTCAGGGCTGCATGGTCCAGCAGCTCGCGCATGGAAACGAGTGCCATAAAAATAATCCTCAGTGAGATGACGGTTTGCGGGTAACCCGGTGGTAACTCTGCCCATTTTACCTGCAGGGGGTGGGCCCACCGTGCAGCGCCGGCAGAAGCCCCGCGCCTGCTCAGGGCCGCGCCTGGCCGACAAAAGCAGCGACGTCGTCCAGCACCGGGGCCAGGCCGCGCAGCGGTGCGGCCAGCGCGGCCACCAGCGTGACGTGGCTGACCCGGTCGTAGACCTGCAGTCCCACCGGTACGCCGGTGCCCTGCAGGCGGCGCGCCAGCGCTTCGGTGTTGCGCACCGGGTTCACGGTGCTGTCGCCGCGCGCGGCCAGCAACAGGGCCGGCGGCGAATTCTTCGAGGCATGGACCATGGGTTGCGAGTCGGCCGGCGTGCCCGGCCAGCCGAAAGCCAGCTGCACATCCCGGTTGCCTATCGGCAGGAAGTCATACGGCCCGGCCAGGCCGATCCAGCCGGCCAGTTGCGCGGGATTCAGGCCCGCGCCGCCCAGCCAGCGCGCGTCCAGCGCCAGCATGGCGGCGTTGTAGGCGCCGGCGCTGTGGCCCATGACAAACACCTGGCGCGGGTCGGCGCCGAGTTCGCCCAGATTTTCAAATGTCCAGCGCATGGCCTGGGCGCTGTCCTGCAGGAACACCGGGTACTTCACCGCCGGGCTGAGCCGGTAGTCGGCCACCGCCACGGCGATGCCGCGCGAGGCCAGCGCCTCGCCGACAAAGCGGTAGGTGGCGCGCTCGCCGGTGGTCCAGCTGCCGCCGTAGAAAAACACCACGACCGGTCCCGGCATGCGCCGTTCCAGCGGCAGGTAGACATCCAGCCGCTGGCGCGCGTCCGGGCCATAAGCCACATCGGCGCGCAGGCGGTAACTGTCGCTGGGCACCAGGGCATTGAGCGCGCCGGAGGCCGAGCAGCCGGTCAGCGTGGCCAGGCCGGCCACCGACAGCAGGCCGAGCCAGCCGCGGCGCGAAAAGGGGGGAAGGGGAAGAGCCATCCCCTGACTACGCCGCCAGGTCGCCAGCGGATTCAGGACCGGCCGGCTACCGGGCCTGGATTACTATATCTTTTATAGCTGCTTACGCTCGTCAGACATGGGCCAGAGGCATTTTTTATCACTCAACCCGGCAGATCTTGAGCATGTTGGTGCCGCCCGGCGCGCCCATGGGTTCACCGCAGGTGATGGCGTAGACGTCGCCGCTGGCGACGATGCCGCGCTTTTTCAGGTGCAGCTCCGCCTCGCCCAGCGCCATGTCGCGTTCCATGCTCTGGTCCATCAGCAAGGGCCGCACATTGCGGTACAGCGCCATCCGGCGCTGGGTCGCGAGTTTGGGCGTCAGCGCGTAGATCGGGATATGGATGCGGTGGCGGCTCATCCACAGCGCAGTGGAACCCGAATCGGTCAGCGCAACGATGGCCTTGCAGCCCAGGTGGTAGGCGGTGAACAGCGCGCCCATGGCGATCGACTGGTCGATGCGCCCAAAGGTCATGCCGGTGAAGTCGGCATCCAGTTTCACGTCCTCGGCCTTCTCTGCCTCGGCGCAGATGTTGGCCATCTCGACGATGGTCTCCAGCGGGTAGCGGCCAGCGGCGGTTTCGGCCGAGGTCATCACCGCATCGGTGCCGTCGAGCACCGCGTTGGCCACGTCGCTGACCTCGGCGCGGGTCGGCACCGGGTTGGTGATCATGGACTCCATCATGTGGGTCGCGGTGATCACCACCTTGTCGAGATCGCGCGCCATCTTGATCATGCGTTTTTGCAGCGCCGGCACCGCGGCGTTGCCGACCTCGATCGCCAGGTCGCCACGCGCCACCATGATGCCGTCGCTGGCCCGGCAAATGGCTTCCAGGTTGGGTATCGCCTCGGCCCGCTCGATCTTGGCGATCAGCCCCGGCTTGTGGCGCCATTCGGCGCCGGCCACGTTGCAGAGCTGGCGCGCCATCTCCATGTCGCTGGCATTCTGCGGGAAGCTGACCGCCACATAGTCGGCCTGGAAACTCATGGCGGTGCGGATGTCTTCCATGTCCTTGGCCGTCAGCGCCGGCGCCGTCAGGCCGCCGCCCTGCTTGTTGATGCCCTTGTTGTTGGACAACACGCCACCAATCTTCACCGTGGCGTGGACCTGCTCGCCGCGGACGGCGTCCACCGTCATCACGATCAGGCCGTCGTTGAGCAGCAGGGTGTCGCCGGACTTCACGTCGCGCGGCAGTTCCTTGTAGTCCAGGCCCACGCCGTTGATGTCGCCGGGTTCGGTGCGGGAGGCATCGAGCACGAACTTCATGCCGGTTTCCAGCTGGACCTTGCCTTCGGCGAACTTGCCGACACGGATCTTGGGGCCCTGCAGGTCGGCCATGATGGCGACCTCGCGCCCGGCGCGTGTGGCGGCCTCACGCACCAGCTTGGCACGGTCGATGTGGTCCTGCGCCGTGCCGTGGCTGAAATTGAGCCGCACACAGTTGACGCCGGCGCGGATCATCTGCTCGAGCAGGGCCGGCTCGCTGGACGCGGGGCCCAGGGTGGCAACAATTTTGGTACCGCGGCGCTGCATCTTCATGGTGTCTCCTGTAATTTAGTTTCCGATTTTCACACGAAAAGCTGTGCGCCGGTTACCAACGCCCCTGGCGCCACCCGGTGATCACACCCCGGCGCGCGCCCTGGCATGGTACAAACTTCATCGCATCCCGTGCCTTTGTATTGATCCTTGTCAGGGCCCGCGGCCGGCGCGGGCCGCAAAATCAGCAAGCCACCCACGCGGCGCCCCTGCGGCGCCCGCCAGGCAATGTATCAACCCACCGCAAGTCCCCGTCCATGAGCCTTCAGCCTGAAGTCACTGTCAACCTGTCGCCCCTTCCCGAACCCTTGGCGGCAGACGCGCCCCTGCCGCACCGCAAGGTCATCCGCGGCTGGCTGTTGCCGCTGGGCCAGCGCAGCAGCTGGCGCGCACTTTCGCTGCTGGCCCTGGACTACAGCCTGCTGGCCTTGTTGCTGGCGGGGGTGATCCTCTTCGACTCGCTCTGGGCCATGGCGGCCTGCGGCCTGGCCGCCGGTTTTGTGATCGGCCGGCTGTTTGTGATCGGCCACGACGGCTGCCACCAGAGCCTGACGCCCTCGCGCAAGCTCAACCGCTGGCTGGCGCGCATCGCCTTTTTGCCCTCGCTGACCGCCTACAGCCTGTGGGATGTGGGCCACAACGTGGTGCACCACGGCTTCACCAACCTCAAGGGCGTGGATTTTGTGTGGGCGCCGCTGACGCAGCAGGAGTTCGCCGCGTTGTCGCCCCTGGGCAAGTTGCTGCAGCGTATCTATCGCAGCGGCTGGGGACCGGGCCTGTATTACATGGTCGAGATCTGGTGGAAAAAAATGATGTTCCCGCGCCAGGGCAGCCTGGGCAACACGCGCCGCGCCGTCTTCACCTGGGACTGCCTGCTGGTCAGCGCCTTTGCGGTGTTGTGGGTCGCCGGCCTGGTGTGGGCCGCGCTGGCCACGGACCAGTCCATCGCCTGGCTGCTGGCCCTGGGTTTTGTGCTGCCGCTGTTTTTCTGGTTCAACATGATGGGTTTTGTGATCTATGGCCACCACACCCATGTGAAGGTGTCCTGGCACGACGACCGCGCCGCCTGGCAGCGTGCCCAGCCCTTTGTCTCGACCACCGTGCACCTGACCTTTCCACTGCAGATCGGCGCGGTGTTGCACCACATCATGGAGCACACCGCGCATCACGTGGACATGAGCATCCCGCTGTACAAGCTCAAGGAAGCGCAGAAGATGCTGGAAGACCTGCTGCCCGGCCGCATCGTGATCCAGCGCTTTTCCTGGCGCTGGTACTTCGAGACCGCGCGCGCCTGCAAGCTGTATGACTTCACGCGCCAGTGCTGGACCGACTTTGCAGGGCGTCCCACCAGCGCGCTGCGCCCGGCGCAGTAAGCCGGGGCGCCTCCTGGACTCAGGCCGGCAGCGCGTCTGAACAGGCGCTGCTGCCGCAGCCTTCGACGAGGCTGGCCGGCAGCTCTTCCGGACGGCTCACCACGCCGGTGAGCGGGTCGTAGCCGGCACGGCGCAAGTGCAGCGCCAGCGCCGCATCCATGCTTTGCGCATGTTGCGGAAACCACAGCGCCAGTTCACTGGCCATGCTGCGCACGGCGCCGAGGTTTCCATCGGCGGCCAGCACAGCGCCTTCGCGCATCACCTGCAGCACCACCTTGTGCTGCATGCTGTGGCAGTTGGACGAGGCGAAACGGGTCGCTGCCATCCAGCGGTCCTCCTGCCCGAAATGTTCGTCGGTGTGTGCGATCAGCGCCAGCCACGCGGTTTCCAGTTGCGCGTCCGGGGCGCCTTGAACCAGCGCCAGCAGGTCGACGAATTCCCGGTGGGTATCGTCCATGAGGGGCAGGTCCAGCGACAGGGCATCGGACCATTCGAGGTGGGCCACAGGGTTCTCCAGAAGTGTTCCCGGAGCTTAGCCAGCCGTGCGCCAGCGCGCGTTGATCCATGTCAGCGATCCCAGCCGCTTCCCGCGATGAATATGCCAAAAGTGGCTTCAGCCCACGACTGACATGCGCAAGCAGCTATAAAAACAGGAGCACTCGGGGCGCTCTAGCCTTCGGCCCGCTGCTGCAGGATCTCGAAGGCCGGCAGGGTTTTGCCCTCCAGCACCTCCAGGAAGGCGCCGCCGCCGGTGGAGATGTAACCCACGTCTTTCTCGATGCCGTATTTGGCAATCGCGGCCAGGGTGTCGCCGCCGCCGGCAATGCTGAAAGCGCTGCTGGCGGCAATCGCCTCAGCGATGGCCCTGGTGCCGCCCTCGAAGGCGTCAAACTCGAACACCCCGACCGGTCCGTTCCAGACAATCGTGCCGGCGGCCATCAGCTGGGCCGCTAGTTTTTGGGCGGTCTGCGGGCCGATGTCCAGGATCATGTCGTCGTCCGCCACCCCGGCCGCAGCCTTGACCGTTGCTGCCGCGTCGGCGGAAAAACTTTTGGCCGTGACCACGTCGGTGGGCACCGGCACCTCGGCGCCGCGCGCCTTCATCGCGTCCATGACGGCGCGGGCTTCGTCCAGCAATTCACGCTCGGCCAGGCTTTTGCCGATCGGCAGGCCGTTGGCCAGCATGAAGGTGTTGGCGATGCCGCCGCCGACGATCAGCTGGTCCACCTTGCCGGCCAGCGCCTTCAGGATGGTCAGCTTGGTCGAGACCTTGCTGCCGGCCACGATGGCTACCAGCGGGCGTTTTGGATTGGCCAGCGCCTTGGAGATCGCGTCCATCTCGGCGGCCAGCAGCGGACCGGCACAGGCGATTTTCGCGAACTGCGCGATGCCGTAGGTCGAGGCTTCGGCGCGGTGCGCGGTGCCGAAAGCGTCGTGCACAAAGATGTCGCAAAGCGCGGCCATCTTGCGCGCCAGCGCCTCTTCGTTTTTCTTTTCGCCCTTGTTGACGCGGCAGTTCTCCAGCAGCACCAGCTCGCCGGGCAACAGCTCGACGCCCTCGACCCAGCCGGACTTCAGCGGCACCTCGCGCCCCATCAGCTCGCCCAGCCGTTTGGCCACCGGCGCCAGCGAGTCTTCGGGCTTGAAAGCGCCCTCGGTGGGCCGGCCCAGATGCGAGGTGACCATCACCGCCGCACCGGCTTCCAGCGCCATCCGGATGCAGGGAATCGAGGCGCGGATGCGTGTGTCTTCGGTGATCTGGCCCGCATCGTCCTGCGGCACATTGAGGTCGGCGCGTATGAACACGCGCTGGCCCTTAACCAGGCCCTGGCTGCAAAGATCGGAAAAACGGATGAATTTCATGGGGCTCTCAATGAAAGTTGGGGGCAGCGGTGCAAAGCCTCAAATTGTAGGCGTCACTGTATGCGGGCAGGGCCGCAAGGTGCACAAAGCGAGACGCTGTGAGCGAACTCGGGGGCTACCAATTCAAGCCCACGCGCAGCGGCAGGTACACCGCCATGCCGGCAACGATGGTGCCGAACACGCTGCGGCGCCAGACGAACCAGGCCGCGCCGGCCAGGGCGGCAAACACCCGCGCGTCCCGCCAGGTGGTGATTAAGGCCCCCTGCGCCATCACGATCTCGGGCACGATCACCGCCGCCAGCGCGGCAATCGGCGCATAGTGCAGCCCGCGCTGGGCCCAGTCCGGCAAAGTCCAGGGTTTGCTCGACAGGAAAAAGAAGGAGCGTGTGATGACCGTGACCACCGCCAGGCCGAAGATGGTGAGCACGGTCCAGCCGTCGGTCTGCATCACGCGGTCCCTCCGGAGGGGGGCAGGCCCGTGCCGGGTTGGGCAGGCTTTTCCAGCATCAGGCACACCGCCACGGCCGCCGCGATGCCGACCAGGATGTTGAGCTTGAGCGGCAGCGCATAAGCCGCCACCGCCGCAGCACCGGCAACGCCGGCGGAGATGAAGCGCAGCCGGCTGCTGGCCAGCGACAGCGTGATGCCCAGCAAGGCCAGGATGCCCGCAAAGCCCAGGCCCCAGTGCAGCGGCACGGCATTGGCCATCGCGATACCGATCAGGCTGGGCAGCACCCAGGCGACCCAGGTGACGGCGCAGTTGCCGGCCAGGCTGGCTTCCTGCGCGCGCAAGGTCAGCAACTCGTCGGGCGGCACCGGTTTCGGATGGCGGGCGGTGAACATCACATAACTGAGGTCGGTGGTGAAGTAACCGCCGGTCATGCGGCGCCACAGCGGCTGGTGCATCATGTAGGGACGCAGGTGGGCGCTGAACACGACAAAACGCAGGTTCACGCAGGCAGCGGTCGCCAGGATCACCCACATGGGCGCGCCGGCGACGATCAAGGGCACCGCGGCCAGCTGTGAACTGCCGGCAAACACCACCACCGTCATCAGCACACACTCGAACACGCTGAGCCCGGACTTGACCATGGCCACGCCGGTCATCAGGCCCCAGGCTGCAGTGCCGGCGGCAATCGGCGCCATGTCGCGCACGCCCTGGCGAAATTCGGGGTGGCGCCAGAGCGGCTGTTTCAGATCATTCATGGTGCAGCCTCCACCGCCGTCCCGAACACCATGCCCGGCGCCAGCGCAAAGCCACGCAGGAATTGCGCGGCGTCCAGCGCCTTGCCCCCCGGTTTTTGCAGCCGCGTCAGGCGTAACACGCCGTCCGACGCGGCAACATCCACCCCCTGTTCGCTGACGGCGGTGACCTGTCCGGGCAACGCGCCGGCCGGTGCTGGCCCCGGCAGCACGGCGGCCTCCCAGATCTTGAGGGTCTCACCCGCCACCGCACTGGCTGCGGCGGGGAAGGGATTGAAGGCGCGTATGCGCCGCTCTATCGCTGCCGCACTTTGCGTCCAGTCGATGGCGGCCTCGTGTTTCTCTATCTTGTGCGCGTAGCTGATGCCCTGAGCCGGCTGCTTGACGGGGGTCAGCCCGCCGCAGGCCGCCAGCTCCAGGGCTTCGACCATCAAGCGGCCACCCAGGGACGCCAACCGGTCGTGCAGGCTGGCCGTGGTGTCGGCTGGCTGAATGGCGATTTTTTCCACCAGCAGCATGTCGCCGGTGTCCAGACCCGCGTCCATTTGCATGATGGTGATGCCGGTTTCGCTGTCACCGGCCTCGATGGCACGGTGAATGGGCGCCGCACCGCGCCAGCGCGGCAACAAGGAAGCATGAATATTGAAACACCCTAGCCTGGGGGTTGTGAGCACCCACTGCGGCAGGATCAGGCCGTAGGCCGCCACCACCATGGCGTCGGCCTGCACCGACTCGATCACGGCACGGGCCGCCGCGGCGTCTTCAGGGTATTTGCCGTCCAGCCGCAGGCTGCGCGGCTGGGCGACCGGAATGTGGTGGTCGAGGGCAAACTGCTTGACGCTGGAAGCCTGCAGCTTCATGCCGCGGCCCGCAGGGCGGTCGGGCTGGGTCAGGACCAGGGGAATGTCAAAACCGGCCGCGTGGAGTTGCGCCAGTGCCACACGGGCGAATTCGGGAGTACCGGCAAAAATAATGCGCATCGGCCGATTTTCGCCGAGGACGGCGCAGCGGACGGGTCCGCCTGTTTTTCAAGCGAGAAAACGCGGCGCCTCTGCCCGCCGGCCGGGGCCGCGAATCCGGTCTGTGTTCAGACCTTCTCCTCGTCCTTGCGCTGCTTGAGCATCTTGGTCTTGATGCGGTTGCGCTTGAGCGGCGACAGGTATTCGACAAACACCTTGCCCATCAGGTGGTCCATCTCGTGCTGCACGCAGACGGCCAGCAGGCCTTCGGCGCTGTGGGTTTGCTGCTTGCCGTCCAGGTCCAGCGCCTGGACCCGGATGGCGCTGGCGCGCTCCACGCCGTCATAGATGCCGGGCACCGACAGGCAACCTTCGTCGTTGACCTGGGTTTCGGGACTGGACCAGACGATTTCGGGGTTGACCAGCACCAGCGGCTGGTCGCGGCCTTCGCTGACATCGATCACGACCACCCGTTCGTGGACATTGACCTGGCTGGCGGCCAGGCCTATGCCTTCGGCGGCGTACATGGTTTCCAGCATGTCGGCGACCAGGGTGCGGATGCGTGCGTCCACGGCAGGCACGGGCTTGGCCACGGTATGCAGGCGCGGGTCGGGGTAACGAAGAATGGTCAGTTGGGTCATGGGCAAACAATCAGATGTCGCTATTTTCGCTAATTTTCACCATTTTTCGGCATCCCGGCAGTTGCGAAATCGCATATTCGTTGCCTAATCAAGGGCTTAAGTACAAAATCGCTAGTGATTTATCAAGTTACAAACACGGCATCCGGCCCCCTCACCACAGGCCATGCCAGCCCCAAGGGCCACAAGATGCAAACTATGTCTGGTCGTTTCAGTCAAATTTCAATGGC
>JAUXPP010000117.1 GCA_030683705.1 Polaromonas sp.
GAACTCGCTTCGCTCAGACAATCGCCCGTCCTGATCCGTTTTCGGCTGTGCTCCTCGGCCCAGCCCGACGGGGGGGGGAAGGAATACGGATGCGGGGAGGCGGGGTCGCGCAAAGCGCGTCCCCGCCGGAGCCCGATTGCGAACCCGAATTTGAATCGGACCCCGATCCCGCCTCCACCACCCTTCTGTATGCGCCGAGGAGCGCAGGGCCAGACGGATCAGGGCGAGCGATTGTCTGAGCCGAAGGCGAGTTCGAGCTCGACCCCGGCTGGACCGAGCACCGCAGGTTGCCCCCGTAGCGATAGCGAAGGGGGACGCAAGCAGCAGGGTCGCCTTTTCTTTGCTTACTTTCTTTTGGCGAAGCAAAAGAAAGTGAGTTGCCGCCGGGCAACCCCCGGCCAGCAAGCCTCGCTAACACTACCAAAACCGATTCAAAGCGCAACTGCGATCCCGCGAGACGGGGAGGCCGTGAAGTGAACCTGTCCGAGCCCTTCGTCCGCCGTCCGGTCGCCACGGTCCTGCTGACCATCGGCCTGGCTTTGGCCGGCATAGGCGCGTTCTTCGTGTTGCCGGTCTCGCCCTTGCCGCAGGTCGACTTCCCGGTGATCTCAGTCAGCGCCTCCCTGCCGGGCGCCAGTCCGTCCACCATGGCCAGCAGTGTGGCGACGCCGCTGGAACGGCGGCTCGGCACGATTGCGGGCGTCAACGAAATGACGTCCAACAGCAGCAACGGCTCGACCCGCATCAATCTGCAGTTCGAGCTGAACCGCAATATCGATGCGGCGGCGCGCGAGGTGCAGGCCGCGATCAACGCATCGCGCGCCGACCTGCCGGCCACGCTGCGCAGCAACCCGACCTACCGCAAGGCGAATCCGGCAGCGTCGCCGGTCATCATCCTGGCGCTGACGTCCAAAACCCGCTCGCCCGGCCAGATCTACGACGAAGTCTCCAACCTGGTGCAGCAGAAGATTGCCCAGGTCGACGGCGTCGGCGACGTCGAGCTCGGCGGCGGCTCGCTGCCTGCCGTTCGGGTGGACCTGCTGCCGTTTGCGCTGAACCGCTACGGCGTCAGCGCCGAGGATGTGCGCGCCGCGCTGCAGGCGTCCAACGCCAACCGGCCCAAGGGCGCGATCGAGGGCAACGGCCAGCGCCTGCAAATTTATTCCGGGTCTGACACTGCCAGCGGCGGGCGCAAGGCAGCCGATTACCGCGACCTGATCGTGGCCTGGCGCAACAACGCAGCCATCCGCCTGAGCGACGTGGCCGAGGTGGTGGACGGCGTCGAGAACATCAACACCCTGGGCCTGTTCAACGGCGACGCCGCGGTGATTGTGCTGGTCACGCGCCAGCCCGATGCCAACGTGATTGCTACAGTGGACGGCGTGCGCGCCCTGCTGCCCGAGTTGCAGGCCCAACTGCCGCAGGACGTGTTGCTGCATGTGGCCTCCGACAGCACCAACTCGATACGCGCCTCGCTGCATGAAATCGAGATCACCCTGCTGATCTCGATCGCGCTGGTGGTGCTGGTGGTCAGCGCCTTTTTGCGCAGCGCACGCGCCACCGTCATTCCTGCCGTCGCCACCGTGGTGTCGCTGCTGGGCACCTTCGGCGTGATGTATTTCCTCGGTTTCAGCCTGAACAACCTGAGCCTGATGGCGCTGACCGTGGCCACCGGTTTTGTGGTCGACGATGCCATCGTGGTGCTGGAGAACACCAGCCGCCACATCGAGGCCGGCATGGACCGCTTCAAGGCCGCGCTGCTGGGCGCGCGCGAAGTCGGCTTCACCGTGCTGTCGATCAGCCTGTCGCTGGTGGCGGTGTTCATCCCGCTGCTGTTCATGGGCGGACAGGTCGGGCGCCTGTTCC
Organism: Polaromonas sp.; assembly: GCA_030683705.1. Classification (GTDB taxonomy): domain Bacteria; phylum Pseudomonadota; class Gammaproteobacteria; order Burkholderiales; family Burkholderiaceae_C; genus Polaromonas. The sequence goes on from JAUXPP010000117.1 coordinate 1,867, forward strand.
GCGAGTTCGCGGTGACGCTGTCGGCGGCGGTGCTGATCTCGCTGGTGATCTCGCTGACCACCACACCCATGATGTGCGCCTGGCTGCTCAAGCCACAGGCGCAGAACAAGGCCCCGGGGCGTCTTTCACGCTGGTTCGACACCGCCTTCAAGCGGGTGCACCGCGGCTACGAACACAGCCTGGACTGGGCGCTGGCCAGCCGCGGCATCGTGATGCTGAGCCTGGTGGCGGTCATCGCGCTCAATGTCTACCTGTTTGTCTCGATTCCCAAGGGCTACTTCCCGCAGCAGGACACCGGCCAGATCAGCGGCGGCATACGCGCCGACCGCAGCATCTCCTTCCAGGCCATGCAGACCAAGCTAAAGGCCATCGTGGACATCATCCGCGCCGACCCGGCCGTCGACACCGTGGTCGGTTTCACCGGCGGCTCGCGCGCCGGCGGTGGCTTCATGTTCATCAACCTCAAGCCGGTGGGGCAGCGCAGCGACAAGGGCCAGGCGGTGATCGCGCGGCTGCGGCCGCAACTGGCGCAGATCACCGGCATCAGCATCTTCCTGAATCCGGTGCAGGTGCTGCGCGGCGGCGGGCGCGCCAGCAATTCCACCTACCAGTACACCCTCAAGAGCGACAGCAGCGCCGAACTCAAGCTCTGGGCCACGCGGCTGGCCGAGCAGATGAAGCTGCAGCCCGAGCTGACCGACGTGGACACCGACCAGCAGGAAAACGGCGTGGAAACCATGGTCACGGTCGACAAGGACAGCGCGGCGCGGCTGGGCATCAGCTCGCGCGATGTGGACAACGCGCTGTACAACGGCTTCGGCCAGCGCCAGGTCGCGACGATTTACGCCGACCTGAACCAGTACAAGGTGATCATGGGCGTGGCGCCGCGTTACATCCAGAGCCCGGAGTCGCTCAAGGACATCTACGTTCCGGCCCGCGGTGGCAGCGGCAGCACGCTGGCCAGTGCGGTGCCGGGCGCCGTCACCACGGTGGTGAATCCGGCGCTGCGCGACCCCTCGTCCGGCCAGGCCCTGAGTTCGGCAATGACGACCATGGTGCCGCTGTCGGCGATTGCCAGCTTCAGCGAGAACTCTACCGCCGCGTCGATCAGCCACGAAGACGGCGAACTCTCGACCACCGTGTCCTTCAACCTGGCCGAAGGCGTGCCGCTCAGCGAGGCGCAGGACGCAGTCAAGCAGGCCGAGGCCCAGATCCGGTTGCCCAACAACGTGCGCGGCAGCTTTGCCGGCACCGCGCTGAGCGCGCAACAAACGCAGCAGGAGCAGCCGCTGCTGATCCTGGCGGCGCTGATCGTGATCTACATCGTGCTGGGCATTCTTTACGAAAGCCTGATCCACCCGATCACCGTGCTGTCCACCCTGCCCTCGGCCGGTGTCGGCGCGGTGCTGGCGCTGCTGATGTTCAAGATGGAGTTTTCCATCATCGCGCTGATCGGCGTGTTTTTGCTGATCGGCATCGTCAAGAAAAACGCCATCATGATCATCGACTTCGCGATCGAGGCCGAGCGCTCGCGCGGCTTGTCCGCCGTCGATGCGGTGCGCGAGGCCTGCCTGCTGCGTTTCCGGCCCATCCTGATGACCACGCTAGCCGCCATCCTGGGCGCGCTGCCGCTGGCCATCGGCTTCGGCGAAGGCGCCGAGCTGCGCCGGCCGCTGGGCATCTCCATCATCGGCGGGCTGATCGCCAGCCAGTTGCTCACGCTGCTGACCACGCCGGTGGTCTACGTGCTGATGGACAAGCTGCGCCGCCGCGGCGCGTCCGAGCAGCATCTCCGCCGCCACCCTGATGACCCCAGCGCGCCGCCCCCGAATGCGCCGCTGCAACCGCAATAAAACCATGACTTCCTGCCTGCCCCTGCGCTTGCCGCGCCACCTGCTCGCCCCCCTGGCCCTGGCCCTGCTGGCCGCCGGCTGCGCCGTCGGTCCGGACTATCAGCGGCCAGCCACGGCCGAGGTCGCCGCCTTCAAGGAAAGCGGCGACTGGGTCATCGCCGCACCCGCCGACATGCTGGACCGCGGCCCCTGGTGGACGCTCTTTGGCGACCCGGTGCTCAATGAACTGGCAGCCCGCGTCGAGGTCTCCAACCAGAATGTGGCCATCGCCGTTGCTTCGTATGCGCAGGCGCGTGCGCTGGTGCGCGAGCAGCGTGCCTCGCTGTTCCCGCTGGTCACGCTCAATGGCGGCGCCTCACGCGCCCGCAGCGGCGGCAACACCAGCACCGGCACCACCGGGCGTGTCGGCAACAACTACCAGCTCAGCATAGGCGGCAGCTGGGAGCCCGATGTCTGGAACCGCCTGGGGCGCGCGGTCGATGCTGCGTCTGCCGGCGCCCAGGCCAGCGCCGCCGACCTGGCGTCGGCCAAACTCTCGGCCCAGGGCGAACTCGCCGCCAACTACTTCGCGCTGCGCCAGACCGACGCACAAAAGGGATTGCTGGAACGAACGCTGGAAGGGTTTCAGCGTTCCGTCGAAATCACGCAAAACCGCTACACCGCCGGCATCGTTGCCAAAACCGACGTGTTGCAGGCGCAGACCCAGCTGGCCAATGCCCAGGCCGACAACGCCGGGCTGGTGCGCCAGCGCGCCCAGCTCGAACACGCAATTGCGGTGCTGGTCGGCGAGGCGCCGGGCAACTTCTCGCTGCCGCCTGTGGCCTGGAATCCGTCCGTGCCCGATATCCCGGTGGGCGTGCCGTCCACCCTGCTGCAGCGCCGACCCGACATCGCCGCCGCTGAACGCCGCGTCGCCACGGCCAACGAGCAGATCGGCATCGCGAAAAGCGCGTATTACCCGAACATCTCGCTGAGCGCATCCGCTGGCACCGGCGCCAGCCGCGTGGCGGACCTGTTCTCGGCGCCCAGCCTGATCTGGTCGCTGGGCCTGTCCGCCGCCCAGGTCCTGTTCGACGCCGGCACCACCCGCGCCCGCGTGGACGGCGCCACCGCGTCCTACGACCAGGCGGTGGCGCGTTACCGCCAGACCGTGCTGGTGGCCTTCCAGGACGTGGAAGACCAGCTCGCCGCGACACGTGTGCTGCGGGTGCAACAGGAGCTGCGCCGCCAGGCCTCGGAAGCCGCCGACCAGGTCGAACAACAGGTGCTCAACCGCTACCGCGCCGGCCAGGTCGGCTACACCGAAGTGATCGCCGCCCAGGCCACAGCCCTGAGCGCCCGCCGCGCCCTGGTGCAAGCCATGGCCGATCGCCAGACCACCGCGGTGGCGCTGATCCAGTCGCTTGGCGGGGGTTGGCAAGCTGCACAACAGCCTTGATCTTGCTCCTGTTTTGATAGCTGCTTACGATTGTTGGCCGGGGACTAGAGGCCGATTTGATGCATGAAGTTGAATAGATGCATTGAGGCATCACGCTGCGCCTGCGCCCTGCTCCAGACAGAAGGACTAACTCCCCACACCCAACCCCCCGCCCTTCCCTCGCCCCGCTGGGCGAGAGAAGGGAGCCTCATTTGGCCGCGTGCGCTGCGCTCGCGTGCAAACATGACCGTTCGTTGGGATTCCCGTGCAGGAAGCGCTTTGCGCTTCCTGCACTCCGGATTGAATTCGGTATGGGTATCCGGTATTGGTTTTCTCCCCCAACCCGTCGGGCTGGGCCGAGGAGCGCAGAAAAAAATGGATCAGGGCGAGCGATTGTCTGAGCGAAGCGAGTTCGAGCTCGACCCCATTTTTTGCGAGCACCGCAGGTTGCCCGCAGCGAAGCGGAGGGACCCAGACCATCGGGTCGCCTTTTTCTTTGCTTACTTTCTTTTTGGCGACGCAAAAAGAAAGTGAGTTGCCGCCGGGCAACCCCCGGCTTGCTGGCAAGCCTTAAAGGAGGAAGGAAAGGATGGATCCCGGATCAAGTCCGGGGTGACCAATCCGGTGGCAGAGATCAGGAAGCCTTGACCGCCGCCACCAGCCTCTCGGCGCAGGCCAGCGCCTGCCCGGCGTCACGGGCTTCGACCATCACCCGCAGCAGCGGCTCGGTACCGCTGGCGCGAATCAACACCCGGCCGTTGTTGCCGAGTTCGGTCTTCACGGCTTCGGTTTCCGAGGCGAGAAGCTTGCTGCCGGCCCAGTCCTGGCCGGGCTGCAGCCGCACGTTGAGCAGGGTTTGCGGGAACAGCGTGACGTCGGCCAGCAGCTGCGCCAGCGTCTTGCCGCTGCGCACGCAAGCCTGCAGCACCTGCAGCGCGCTGATCAGGCCGTCGCCGGTTGTGTGTTTGTCCAGGGCCAGCAGATGGCCCGAGCCTTCGCCGCCCAGCAGCCAGCCTTTTTTCTCGAGTTCCTCGAGCACGTAACGGTCCCCGACCCGGGCGCGCACGAACTCGACGCCCCGGCCCTGCAGCGCCACTTCGACCGCCATGTTGGTCATCAGCGTACCGACCGCGCCCGGCACTTTTTCGCCGCGCTCCAGGCGCTCGGCCACCATCAGGTACAGCACCTCGTCGCCGTTGAACAGCCGGCCCTCGGCATCCACCAGTTGAAGCCTGTCGGCGTCGCCGTCCAGCGCCACACCGTAGTCGGCCCCATAGGCCCGAACCGCCTTGATCAGGGCCTCGGGATGGGTGGCGCCAACTTCGTGGTTGATGTTGATGCCGTCGGGCGAGCAGCCGATGGCGATCACCTCGGCGCCCAGTTCATGAAACACCTCGGGCGCGATGTGGTAGGCCGCGCCGTGCGCCGCATCGACCACGATCTTCATGCCCTTGAGCGTCAGGTCATTGGCAAAGGTGCTTTTGCAGAATTCGATGTAGCGGCCGGCCGCGTCGTCGAGGCGGCGTGTCTTGCCGAGGTTGGGCGAGTCGGCCCAGACCGGCGCCTCCTCGAGTGCCGCTTCCACCGCCAGCTCCCAGGCGTCGTCCAGCTTGGCGCCCTGGGCGCTGAAAAACTTGATGCCGTTGTCGGGAAAGGCGTTGTGGCTGGCGCTGATCACCACGCCGAGGCTGGCGCGCTGGGTGCGCGTGAGGTAGGCCACGCCCGGTGTCGGCAAGGGGCCAAGCAGCACCACATCCACACCCGCAGAGTTGAACCCCGACTCCAGCGCGCTTTCCAGCATGTAGCCGGAAATGCGTGTGTCCTTGCCGATCAGCACGGTGGGGCGCGCTTCGGTCCGCTTGAGCACCCGGCCCACCGCATGCGCCAGGCGCAGCACGAAGTCGGGCGTGATCGGCGCCTGCCCCACCGTGCCGCGAATGCCGTCGGTGCCGAAGTATTTTCTGGTCATTGTTGTTGTCCCTGATTGTTCTGAATTCGATGCTTATGCCAGCGGAATTCTACGGTGCAGCAAGCGGCCCGCGTGTAGGCTAGGGCGCCGCGGCCGCCAGCCAGACCTTCAGGGCCTGCACGGTTTGCTTCACGTCGTGCACACGCACAATACGCGCACCGCGGTCCACCGCCAGCACGGCGGCGGTGACGCTGGGCACCATGCGGTCTGCGATGTCGAGCTGGGCCACACTGGCCAGCGAGTTGCCGGTGACAGCGGCCAGCGAGGACTTGCGCGACCAGCCGGCCAGCAGCGGGTAACCCGCGGCCAGCAGCTCGCGCTGGCGTGCCAGCAATGAAAAATTCTGCGCCACGGTTTTGCCGAAACCGATGCCGGGGTCCAGAGCTATGCGGCGGGCGTCCACGCCCAGCGCGAGCAGTTCCCGGGCAGCGCCTTCCAGAAAAGACAACACCTGCGGCACCACGTCGCCTTCCATGGGCGCAGCCTGCATGGTCTGCGGCTCGCGGTGCATGTGCATCAGGCAGACACCGCAGGACGGATGCGCCGCCACGACGGCAGCCGCTTCGGGCTGGCGCAAGGCCCAGATGTCGTTGATGATGTCCGCACCCAGGTCCAGCACGGCGGCCATGACTTCGGGTTTGTAGCTGTCCACCGAGACCGGCACACCCAGGGTCACCGCATGGCGCACCACCGGCAACACCCGCGCCAGTTCCTCGGCCAGCGGCACCGGCGGCGCCCCGGGCCGGGTGGATTCGCCGCCGATGTCCAGCATGTCGGCGCCGTCACGCAGCAGCTGCTCGCAATGCGCCAGCGCCGTGCGGCCGTCCACCGAAAAGAACCGGCCCCCGTCAGAGAACGAATCCGGCGTGACATTGACGATGCCCATGACCCTGGGTTGGGCCAGGTCGATGCGAAAGCGGGAGGTTTGCCAGATCATTCGGGGCTCCTGAAACGAAAAGCCGGGGCATGCCCCGGCTTTTTTGCAGTTCTGAATCGATCAGGCGACGTTGGGCGCCGGGTCGGTAGCCACCGCCGGGGTGCCGCCGCTGGTGCCGCCACCACCGACCGAGGGATTGCGCGGCGTCCAGTCCTTGGGCGGGCGCGGCTCCTTGCCGGCAATGATGTCGTCGAGCTGGTCGCCGTCTATGGTTTCCCATTCGAGCAGCGCCTTGGCCATGGCGTGGATTTTTTCCTGGTTGTCTTCAATCAGGGTGCGCGCCACGGTGTACTGCTGGTCGATGATGCGGCGAACCTCGGCATCGACTTTTTGCAGCGTGGACTCGCTCATGTTGTTGGTCTTGGTCACCGAACGGCCCAGGAACACTTCGCCTTCGTTCTCGGCATAAACCATGGGGCCCAGGGCCTCGGTCATGCCGTAACGCGTGACCATGTCGCGGGCCAGCGCCGTGGCGCGCTCGAAGTCGTTGCTGGCGCCGGTGGTCATCTGGTTCATGAAGACTTCTTCGGCGATACGGCCGCCGAACAGCATGCTGATCTGGCTCAGCATGTACTCGCGGTCGTAGCTGTAGCGGTCCTGTGCCGGCAGACTCATGGTCACGCCGAGCGCACGGCCGCGCGGGATGATGGTGACCTTGTGCACCGGGTCGCACTTGGGCAGCATCTTGCCGAGCAGCGCGTGGCCGGACTCGTGGTAGGCCGTGTTGCGGCGCTCTTCCTCGGGCATGACCATGCTCTTGCGCTCGGGGCCCATGAGGATCTTGTCCTTGGCCTTTTCGAAGTCCTGCATCTCCACGGTGCGCGCACTGCGGCGGGCGGCCATCAGGGCGGCTTCGTTGCACAGGTTGGCCAGGTCGGCGCCCGACATGCCGGGTGTGCCGCGGGCGATCACGCTGGGGCTGACGTCCTGGCCGAGGGGAACCTTGCGCATGTGCACATTGAGGATCTGTTCGCGCCCGCGAATATCGGGCAGCGTGACATACACCTGCCGGTCGAAACGGCCGGGGCGCAGCAAGGCGGCGTCCAGGATGTCCGGGCGGTTGGTGGCCGCCACCACGATCACACCGACATTGGTTTCAAAGCCGTCCATCTCGACCAGCATCTGGTTCAGGGTCTGCTCGCGCTCGTCATTGCCCCCGCCCAGGCCGGCGCCGCGCTGGCGGCCGACCGCGTCGATTTCGTCGATGAAGATGATGCAGGGTGCGTTTTTCTTGGCGTTGTCGAACATGTCGCGGACGCGGGACGCGCCCACGCCGACAAACATTTCGACAAAGTCGGAGCCGGAGATCGAGAAAAACGGCACCTTGGCTTCGCCGGCAATGCTTTTGGCCAGCAGGGTCTTGCCGGTGCCCGGAGGGCCGACCAGCAACAGGCCACGCGGAATGCGGCCACCCAGCTTCTGGAATTTTTGCGGGTCGCGCAGGAAGTCAACAACTTCCTTGACCTCTTCCTTGGCCTCGTCGCAACCGGCGACGTCGGCAAAGGTGACCGGATTGGTGGACTCGTCGAGCAGGCGCGCCTTGGACTTGCCGAAGCTGAAGGCCCCGCCCTTGCCACCACCCTGCATCTGGCGCATGAAGTAGATCCAGACACCGATCAGCAGCAGCATCGGGCCCCAGCTGACCAGCAGCGTCATCAGCAGCGAGCCTTCCTCACGGGGTTTGACATCAAACTTGACGTCGTTGGCGATCAGGTCGCCGACCAGGCCGCGGTCCAGGTAGGTGGCGGTGGTGCGGATGCGGCGGTCGTCGGTGGTGACAGCGGAAATTTCGGTGCCGCCCTGCCCCTCGGCGATGGTCGCGGACTTGATGCGCTTGCCGCGCACTTCCTCCAGGAACTCGGAATATCCAAGATAGTTGGTACCGGCCCCGCCGCGGGTATCAAATTGCTTGAAAACGGTGAACAGCACCATGGCGATCACCAGCCAGATTGCAATTTTGGAAAACCACTGATTGTTCAAGGATGTCTCCGATAGAGGAACACAAGGCACATGCGCCTGATTTTAGGCGTTTCAAGGGCAAAAACCGAATGTCCCTGGCAGGACATCCCTAGGTTTGAAGCGGGTTTGCGGCAATTTTTGGGGTTTACCCCTGCGCATCCGCAGCCTGTCGACCCGTTTTGAGACCCAGGCCGACCAGAAAGGTTTCCGAGGAGTTGGGGCGCGAGGCCTTGGGTTTGAAAGGCTTGACCACCTTGAAGGTCTCCTTGAACAGCTTGACCAGCGGACTGTAGGCGCCGCCGTGGAACAGCTTGACCACCAGGGCGCCGTCGGGCTTGAGGTGGCTGACGGAAAATTCCACCGCCAGCTCGACCAGGTGCGCGATACGCGCCGCATCGGCGGTTTCGATGCCTGAGAGGTTGGGCGCCATGTCGGAAATCACCACGTCGACCTTGGTGAAGCCGCTGTCGGCGCTGAGGGTCTGCTCAAGCTGTTGCAGCACCTCGGGTTCGCGGAAGTCGCCCTGGATGAAGACCACGCCCTCGACCGGGTCCATCGGCAGGATGTCCAGCGCCACGATGCGGCCGTTCAGCGCGCCGACCGCCGCGCCCGACGGCGACAGCTTGCGCCGCGCGTACTGGCTCCAGGCGCCGGGCACGCTGCCCAGGTCCACCACGCAATGGCCGGGCTTGATCAGGCCCAGGCTGTCGTCGATCTCCTTGAGCTTGTAGGCCGCCCGCGCCCGGTAACCCTCTTTTTTGGCCAGCTTCACATAGGTATCGTTGACGTGGTCGTTGAGCCACGCCTTGTTGACCTTTTTGCTTTGGGTTTTTACTTTCATGCCCCTATTGTCCTCTCATCGATCCCGGAAACCGCCGTTGAACGTGCCCGAGTGCACCGTCATGGGGTGGGCTGGGTAAGCGCGACGAGGCAGCGGGCTGATGCCCGCAAGGAGGAGCAACACCGCCAGCACGCGCCAGGGCGGCGCAATCGGGTACGTAGCGTTCTCACCCAAAACATCAATTTGGACGTGAGTGAGAAAGTGTGTGCCCATGCAGTTCGGCCAGCGTGAATGAGCGCTCAACTGCGGCTTCCGGGATAATCGGGGCATGGCTCAAATACTACTTACCCCTGCCCAGCGCAAAGAACACCGCGCCGAAGCGCACCACCTGGACGCCGTCGTGATGGTCGGCGCCGACGGCCTGACCGACGCCGTCAAGAAGGAAATCGACGCGGCGCTCAAGGCGCACGGCCTGATCAAGGTGCGTGTGCAGTCGGACGACCGCGCCGGCCGCGAGGCGATGTTCCAGAGCGTCAGCGACGAGCTGGGCGCGGCGCCTATCCAGCACATCGGCAAGCTGCTGGTGTTCTGGCGTCCGATGCCGCCCAAGGAAAAAAAGGTCAGCGAGGACCGCATGCCCGGCCCGCGCGACGTCAAGGTGCTCAAGAACAGCAGCCGCTACGGCCAGCGCCCCGAGGTCAAGACCCTGCGTGTTCTGGGCAACCAGCGCCTGACGCCCGGCGGCACCGTCAAACGTGCGAAAAAGCCGCGTCTGCAAAGCCTGAAAAAGCGCTCGCAGGATTGAACTCAGCGGGCGGCCCGCTTTCGGCGCATGGTTTTTGCGTGCTTTGTCCCCATTCATCTCTTTAGATCGGGCGGCAACGCCCATAACTGATCACCATGACCACACCCAACCCGCTGCTCGACTTCGCCGACCTTCCCCTGTTTGACCAGATCCAGCCCGACCATGTGGGCCCGGCCATGGATCAGCTGCTGGGCCAGGCGGAAACCGCCCTGGAACGCGTCACCGCGCCCGACTTCCCGGCCAGTTGGACCGCGATTGCCGGCGTGCTGGACATCGCCACAGAAAACCTCGGCCGCGCCTGGGGCGCCGTCAGCCACCTCAACGGCGTGGCCGACACCCCCGAGCTGCGCGCCGCCTACAACGAGGCCCTGCCCCGGGTGACCGAGTTCTGGACCCGCCTGGGCGCAGACGAGCGCCTGTATGCCAAATACAAAGCCATCGATGTCGCCAGCCTGAATGCCGAGCAGCGCCAGGCGCACAAAAATGCCATGCGCAACTTTGTGCTGTCGGGTGCCGAACTGACGGGCGCGGCGAAAGAGCGCTTTGCCGCGATCCAGGAGCGCCAGGCCGAACTGAGCCAGAAATTCAGCGAAAACGCGCTGGACGCGACCGATGCCTTTGCCTATTACGCCCGCGAGGACGAACTGGCCGGCGTGCCCGGGGACGTGCGCGAGTCGGCGCGCGCCCAGGCCCAGGCCGAGGGCAAGGACGGCTACAAACTCACGCTGAAGATGCCCAGCTACCTGCCGGTGATGCAGTTTGCCGACAGCTCCGCCTTGCGTGAAACCCTGTACAAGGCCTACAGCACGCGTGCCAGCGACCAGTCCCCGGCAGAATTTGCGCGTTTCGACAATAGCGCGGTGATGCAGGAAATCCTGGCGCTGCGGCTGGAGGAGGCCCAGCTGCTGGGCTACCGCAATTTCGGCGAAGTCTCGGTGGTCGCCAAGATGGCCGACTCGCCCGCCCAGGTCATCAGCTTCCTGCGCGACCTCGGCCAGCGCGCCAAGCCTTACGGCCTCAAGGATGTGGCCGACCTGCGCACCTTTGCCGCGGAAAAGCTCGGGCTGGCCGACCCCAAGCCCTGGGACTTCGCGTACATCGGCGAAAAACTCAAGGAAGCGCGTTATGCCTTCAGCGAACAGGAGGTCAAGCAGTACTTCACCGCGCCCAAGGTGCTGGCCGGCCTGTTCAAGATCGTCGAAACCCTGTTCGAGGTCGAGATTCGCCCCGATAACGCACCGGTCTGGAAGCCCGGCGTGGAGTTCTACCGCATCGAACGCGACGGGCAACTGGTCGGCCAGTTCTACCTGGACCAGCCGGCCCGCACCGGCAAACGCGGCGGCGCCTGGATGGACGACGTGCGGGCGCGCTGGCTGCGCCCCGACACCGGCAAGCTGCAGACCCCGGTGGCGCACCTGGTGTGCAATTTCGCCGAGGGCGTGGGCGGCAAGCCGGCCCTGCTGACGCATGACGACGTGACCACGCTGTTCCACGAGTTTGGCCATGGCCTGCACCACATGCTGACCCAGGTCAACGAGCGCGACGTCTCCGGCATCAGCGGCGTCGAGTGGGACGCGGTCGAACTGCCCAGCCAGTTCATGGAAAACTTCTGCTGGGAATGGGATGTGCTCAAACACATGACGGCCCATGTGGACACCGGCGCGCCGCTGCCGCGCGAACTGTTCGACAAGATGCTGGCGGCGAAAAACTTCCAGAGCGGCATGCAGACCCTGCGCCAGATCGAGTTTTCGCTGTTCGACATGCTGCTGCACACCGAGTGGCAGCCCGGCGGCGACGTGATGGCGCTGCTGGCCGGTGTGCGCGACGAGTTCGCGGTGATCACGCCCCCGCCTTACAGCCGTACCGCGCATACATTCAGTCACATTTTTTCCGGCGGCTACGCAGCGGGCTATTACAGCTACAAATGGGCCGAGGTCCTCTCGGCAGATGCCTATGCAGCCTTCGAGGAAAGTGCTCAAGGCGCCACAGCTGCAGGTATAAACACTGATGCCGAAGCGGTGTCCGGCACCGTTACGGTAGAAACTGGCAGAAAATACCGGCGAGCCATCCTGGAAGCAGGTGGCAGCCGGCCCGCCATGGAGTCGTTCAAGGCCTTCCGGGGCCGCGAGCCGTCGATCGACGCACTGTTGCGTCACCAGGGCATGGCCTGATACCTGTTAGGGAGCTTCACATGACAAGGACCGCTATGAAATTTGCAGCAGCTCACGCCGTGCTGGTGCTGGCTACAGGCGTTTTTTCTTCCGCTGCTTCAGCGCAGCAGGTGTTTCGCATCGTCGGCCCGGACGGCAAGGTCACGTTTTCCGACCAGCCGCCGCCGGCTTCGGCCAATGCACGCGTCAGCGCGGCGTCCGGTGATGGCAACCGCGCCGCAACCAGTCCTTCGCTGCCGTTCGAGCTGCGCCGGGTCGCCGGCCAGTACCCCGTCACGCTGTACACCGGCAACGACTGCGCGCCCTGCGGCTCGGCCCGCGCCCTGCTCACCGCACGCGGCATTCCTTTCACTGAAAGAACCGTGACCACCAATGAGGACTCGCAGGCCCTGAAACGGCTCAGCGGCGAAACCGCCCTGCCTTTCGTGACGATTGGCAGCCAGCAGCTCAAGGGTTTCTCCGATTCCGAGTGGACCCAGTTCCTCGATGCCGCCGGTTATCCCAAGACCTCGGTGCTGCCGGCCAGCTACCGCCAGGCCGCGGCCACGCCGCTGGTCACGGTGAGCACGGCGCCTGCGGCTCCTGCGGCGGCCCCGCCAGGCGCAACACGTGCGGCCACGGCCCCGTCAACGCCGCCCATCACGCCCGCTGCGACCCCGGACAACCCGGCCGGCATCCGCTTCTAGAACCTTTCCTGAACCTCAGCGCGGCAGCCAGCCCAGGCCTGCCGAGGTTCCGCCCGGCTGGCCGCCCTTTTTCGGCCGGTATTCGCAGCCGATCCAGCCGTCCCAGCCGCAGGCCTGCCCCACCTCGTCGATCACCGCAAACAAATAGGGGTAGTTCAACTCCCCGATGTCCGGCTCGTGGCGCTCGGGCACACCGGCCAGCTGGAAGTGCCCGACCGCACCCGTGGGCAGGTATTTGCGGATCTTCATCGCCACGTCGCCCTCGACGATCTGGCAGTGGTACAGGTCCATCTGTACCTTGAGATTGGGCGCGCCGACATCGGCAATGATCTCGTGTGCATGGTCCTGCCGGTTCAGGAAAAAACGCGGCACGTCGCGCGTGTTGATGGGTTCGATCAGCACATCGCGGCCCCGCTGTGCCGCCTCCGCGGCAGCCCAGCGCAGGTTGGCGACATAGGTCGGCCGCAGCTCCTCGCGCTCGTGGCCGTCGGCCAGCAAGCCGGCCATCAGGTGGATGCGCGGGCAGTCCAGCACCTCGGCATAGTCCAGCGCCAGCAACACGCCGGCACGAAATTCGGCCTCGCGGCCGGGCACGGCGGCGGTGCCCCGGTCACCGGTTTTTTCCCAGGCCTGGGCAATCGACGCCGCATCGGTGCCGCCGGGCGGCGCATTGAACAGCACCTGCTGCAGGCCGTTGCCCTTCAGGCGCGCGGCCAGTTCCTGCGGTTCGAAACTGTAGGGAAACAGAAACTCCACGGCCCGGAAACCGTCTTTCGCGGCCGCCTCGAAACGGTCCAGAAACGGCAGTTCGGGGTACATCATGGACAGGTTGGCGGCAAATTTCGGCATGTCGTTTCTCTGGATTGCTCTTGAATTGATAGCTGGCTACGCAGGTGGATAAAGGGCTGGAGCCCGATTTGATGATCAATCGTGGGTTACCAGCGGGCGCCGAAGGTCTGTCGCAGCTCTTCGATCTGCGCCGCGCTCAAAGCCGCAGGCGCGGCGCCCGTCAGGCTGACCAGCCGCGCGGTTTCCTCGAGCTCTTCCAGCACGGCCATGGCCGCAGCCGGGCTGTCGTGCCAAACCGTCGGCCCCAGCCGCGCCAGCATCACCGCGCGTATCGGTGTGCCCTGCCGCCCGTAACGCGTGATGGCCTGCCCGACCAGCGCTGCCGCGGCGGGATCGCCGGGGCGGTGGTAGGCCATCAGCGGCACATGGCCGACCTTCATCACGAAATAAGGCGTGAGCGGCGGCAGCAGTTCGTCGCCCGTGACGCGCAGGCTCAGCGCGACGCAGTGCGTGCTGTGGGTGTGGATGATGCAGCGCGTGACCGGGTCGAACGGTGTCGCTGCCGCATAAATGCCCCGGTGCAGGGTCATGGTCTTGCTCGCGGGATCGCCGCCGAGCTGCGTGCCGTCGGGATTCAGGCGGGCCAGCCGCGCCGGATCCAGGAACCCCAGGCAGGCGTCGGTCGGCGTGATCAGGAAGCCGCCGCCCTCGGAAGCATCCAGGCGCACGCTGATGTTGCCGGCGGTCGCATGCACATAGCCGCGCTCGAACAGGCTGTGGCCGATGCGGCAGATTTCTTCCCGGGCCTGAGTTTCTGTCATGGCACCCGCCGGGCCGCCCCAAGGGGGACATAGTCTTGCAGACCGCACTGCTGCGAGACGCAGCAGCTCTTCGTGCCGTCCAAACCTGCATAAGCAGGCCTGGAGCCGCGGCACTCAGCCCCCTCGGGGGGCAGTGCGGCCGCAAAGCGGCAAACGTGGGGGCTGATAGTCATGCCAGCATCGTAAAGGCTTTGGTGAAGAAGTCGTCGCTGCCGAAATTGCCTGATTTGAGCGCCAGATGAAGGCCGTCATCGTCAGTCGGGCCAGACGACCGCCCGGCCGCCCCAAGGTCGGCGACGCCCCCTTGGGGGGCAGCGAGGACACGCAGTGCCGAGCGTGGGGGCAGTCGTGAAAAACACCACGGCACGCCGGGGTCGATTTGCGGGCCGATCTGCATCTGCGTGATACCCAGCGCCTGCACGCAGGCGCCCGAGGTTTCCCCGCCGGCCACCACCAGTTGCCGCACACCAAGTTGAACCAGCCCGCGCGCCACGGCGGCCAGGGTGCGCTCGACCAGGGCGCCGGCCTCGTCCACGCCCAGCTGCGCCTGCACCGCCTTGACCGCATCGCTGTCGGCCGTCGAATACACCAGCAGCGGACCACGCGCCAGCAAAGGCTGCGCCCAGGCCAGCACCTCGGCTGCCACGTCCTCGCCCGAGGCCGTCCGGAAGGGGTCGATGGCCAGCGCCGGGTGGCCGCGACGGATGAAATCCTGTACCTGGCGATTCGTCGCCAGCGAACAACTGCCCGACACCACGGCCTGCAGGCCGCCGGCGGGCGGCAAGCGGCTGGCCTGGTCGGAGGGCGCGATGCCGAAGTTGGCAGGCAAGCCAATCGCCACGCCCGAGCCGGCCGTGACCAGCGGCAACCCCTTGAGCGCCGGCCCCAGGCGCAGCAGGTCCTCGTTGGAGACAGCATCCACAATCGCGACGCCCACACCCTGGGCCTGCAGTTGCGCCATGCGTTCGCGCACCGCCGCCTCGCCGCGCGCGACAACGCTGTGGGCGATCAGGCCGACCCGCCTGGTGGTCTGCGACTGCAGCACACGCACCAGGTTCGCGTCCGTCATCGGTGTCAGAGGGTGGTTCTGCATGCCGCTTTCCGAAAGCAGCACGTCACCGACAAACAGATAACCCTTGAACACGGTGCGCTGGTTGTCCGGGAAGGCCGGCGTGGCGATCGTGAAGCCCGTGTTCAACGCGTCCATCAGCGCCTCGGTCACCGGCCCGATGTTGCCGCGGGCCGTGCTGTCGAAGGTCGAGCAGTACTTGAAATAGATTTGCTGCACGCCCTGCGCCTGCAGCCAATGCAAGGCGGCCAGCGATTCCGCCACCGCCTGTTCGGGCGGCACGGTGCGCGACTTGAGCGCCACCACCACGGCGTCGACCTCTGCAGTCAGTGACCCCTCCGGTATACCAATCGTCTGGACAACACGCATGCCGGCGCGCACCAGGTTGTTGGCCAGGTCCGTGGCCCCCGTAAAGTCGTCGGCGATACAACCCAAACACAGGGCCCCCACGCTCGCCACTGCGTGTGCTTCGCTGCCCCCCGAGGAGGCTGAGCTTGCTTGGGGCGGCCCGGCGCGGCGCTCGATCTTTTTCATGGCTTTTTGGGCAATTCAATGCCCGGGAAAATCTTGATCACCGCACTGTCGTCCTCTTTGGCAAAACCGGCGGTCGAGGCCTGCATGAACATCTGGTGCGCGGTCGAGGACAGCGGCAAGGGGAACTTGCTGGCGCGCGCCACGTCGAGCACGATGCCCAGGTCTTTGACGAAGATATCGACGGCCGACAGCGGCGTGTAGTCGGCGGCCAGCACATGGGCCATGCGGTTCTCGAACATCCAGCTGTTGCCGGCGCTGTGGGTGATGACCTCGTACAGCGCCGCCGCATCCACGCCTTCGCGCAGGCCCAGCGCCATCGCCTCGGCCGCGGCCGCGATGTGGACGCCGGCCAGCAACTGGTTGATGATCTTGACCTTGCTGCCTGCGCCGGCGGCATCGCCGAGCTTGTAAACCCTGGCGGCCATCGCATCCAGCAGGGCTTCGGCCCTGGCATAGGCTGCCGGCGCGCCCGAAGTCATCATGGTCATCTCGCCACTGGCAGCCTTGGCCGCACCGCCGGAAATCGGCGCGTCGATGTACAGCAGGCCCCAGTCGTTGAGGCGTTTCTCCAGGGCCATCGACCAGTTGGGATCGACCGTGGAACACATCACGAACACACTGCCGGGCTTCATGGCCGCCGCGCAGCCGCCGGGGCCGAACAGCACCGCCTCGGTCTGGGCCGCGTTCACCACCACCGACACCACCACGTCGCAGGCCGCACCCAGTTCGGCGAGTGACTCGCAGGCCGTGCCGCCCTCCTGCGCGAACGCTGCCGCCACCTCGGTCCGCACATCGAACACCTGCACCGGGTAACCGGCACGCCGCAACGAAGCGGCCATGCCGCTGCCCATGGCACCGAGGCCGATGACACCCGCAACCAGACTCATGACAGCTCCTTCAACCGAGGGTGATTTTGGCGAAGTCCGCCACACGTTTCCACTTCGCCGCATCGGCCGCCATGAACGTGCCCATGGGCGCTGCGGCGAGGAAACCGACATCGGCGCCGCGCGACTCCATGGCGCGCATGACTTCGGGCTCGCGCAGTATTTTCTGCAGCGCCTGCTCGACCGCGGCGATCACCGCAGGCGGCGTGCCCGCGGGCGCCGCCACGCCGTACCAGGCGCTCACATCGAAAGCCGGCATGCCCTGCTCGGCCAGGGTCGGCACTGCCGGCAGGGTCTTGCTGCGGCGACTGGTCGTGACGGCCAGCGCCTTGACCGTGCCGCCCTGGATCTGGCCCAGCACCGAGGGCAGGTTCTCGAACATCATGTCCACCTCACCGCTGATCAGGCCGGTGACGGCGGCGGCCGCGCCGCGGTAGGGAATATGCGTGATGAAGACGCCGGCGGTGTTTTTGAACAGCTCGGCGCTCAGGTGCAGCGAGGTGCCGTTGCCGTTGGAGGCGTAGTTCATCTTGCCGGGCTCACGCCGGGCACGCGCCAGCAGTTCGGCCACCGAATTGATGCCGCTTTTCGGGTTGACCAGCAGCACGTTGGGCACGCGGCCCAGCAGGCCGACCGGCGCGATCTGCTCGGGCTTGTAGGGAAGGCTGGCATACAGGGCCGGGCTGATGGTCAGCGGCGGTGAGGCCATCAGCAGGGTGTAGCCGTCGGCCTGCGCGCGGGCCGCCTCGGCCGCACCCAGGTTACCGCCCGCACCAGGCTTGTTGTCGATCACCACCGGCTGGCCCAGTTCCTGCGCCAGGCGCGGCCCGACCAGGCGAGCCATGTTGTCGATCAGGCCGCCCGGCGGGAAGGGAACGATCAGGCGTATCGGTTTGGCCGGCCAGGCCTGTGCCGATACCAGCCCGGGCAGGGCCAAGGCGACTGCCCCCGCCGCCAGGCAGTGGCGGCGCGTGATGGCGCCAGGGGTCAATGGCTGGGCAGTTCGCATGGAGGTCTCCTTGATGCAGCAGTCAACAGATCGGGATGATATTTATATGGTTATCATACAACTTGAGCTGTGCATTGCCCTACAGGTTTTCCCCGAGGGGCGAAGCTGGCGGCAGCCGCGAGCTGGCTCAGTGGCTCTGTGCGCCCGACACCAGCGAGGTGGCGAGATGAACGCCCTCCTGCTCCCAGAACGCCGGATCGGCCTGACGGATGCGGGCGATCGCGTTGTCCATGTGGCGTGTGGCGGCCTGCCGCGCCTGCGACACGTCGCCGGCCTCGATGGCACGCGTGATCGCCTCGTGTTCATCACGCACCTGGCCGGCAAAGTCGGCGCGGCGGGCCTCGTTGGCGCGGGTGACACGCGTGACGCCGCGCAGGAACTGGCGCAGATAGTCCAGCGTGCTGATCAGGAAGGGGTTTTGCGCCGCCCCGGCAATCGCGCGGTGGTAGTTGACGTCTTCCTCGGCGCCGTCACCACCGGCCCGCACCGCCTCGTCAAGGGCGGCCATGGCCAGGCGAATCTCCCTGAGCTGGTCCGCGCTGCGCCGCTGGGCGGCGAGCGCGGCGACCTCGGCCTCGAGCGCGCGGCGCACCTCGACCATCTGTATCACCGCCTGCATCGACGCCGACGACCGGGTGTCAAAGTTCAGCGGCGCAAATGCCGCCTGCCGCACGAACACCCCACTGCCCTGGCGCGATTCGACCACGCCCAGCGACTTGAGCCGCGACACCGCCTCGCGCACCACGGTGCGGCTGACGGCGAACTGCTCGACCAGCGCCGCCTCGGTCGGCAGCTTTTCCCCGGCAGCCGGCCGGCCCGCGCGAATTTCAGCGGACAAGGCTTCGGCCACCTGTTCGGACAGATGGACGCCGGGGGTGATGGTCTGGAAACGCTGGGTCATGGGGTGGAAGTTGTCATATGACTCTACAACATCCGGGCCTGGTGATGGCTCAAAAAACCAGGGTCTTGACGCCGGCCTCGGTGCCCAGCAGGCAGACAGCGGCTTTTTGCAGTGCAAACACACCCACCGTCACCACGCCGGGCCACTGGTTCACGCGCATCTCGAACGCCAGCGGATCGCTGATCGTCAGGCCGGTGACGTCGAGGATGTGCTGGCCGTTGTCGGTCACCAGCGGCTGGCCGTCCTTGAGCCGCACCGTGGCGCGGCCGCCCAGGGCGGCGAACTCGCGGATGATGCGCTGGGCCGCCATGGGGATGACCTCGACCGGCAGCGGGAACCGGCCCAGCACCTGCACCAGCTTGGACTCGTCGGCGATACAGACAAATTTGCGCGACTGGGCGGCGACGATTTTTTCGCGCGTCAGCGCCGCGCCGCCGCCCTTGATCATGTAACCGGCGTGGTCGATCTCGTCGGCCCCGTCGATGTAGACCGCGAGTTCATCGACGTCTACGGCGTCGAACACCGGGATGCCCAGCGCCTTCAGCCGTTCGGTCGAAGCCACCGAGCTCGACACCGCGCCCTTGATCGTGTGCTTGATGCTGGCCAGGGCGTCAATGAACTTGTTGACGGTGGAGCCGGTGCCGACGCCGACGATGGTGCCGGGTTCGACGTAATGCAGGGCCGCCTGGCCCACCTGGGTTTTGAGTTCGTCCTGGGTCATGTCGGTTCGCAATCGGGTTTGAAGGTTGGGGGTAAAGGGTTTGCGACAATGGGGCTCGCACAGCACACCACAAATTATCCAATGTCCCTGCTCCCCTACGCCCTCGCCCGCCCGTTTTTATTTGGCCTCGACCCGGAAACCGCCCACGAGCTGACCATGGCCTCGCTGGCGCGCACCCAGCACACGCCGCTGGCGCTGGCCTACTGCGCCAACCGCGTCAGCGACCCGGTCGAGCTGGCCGGCCTGAAGTTCCCGAATCGCGTCGGCCTGGCCGCCGGGCTGGACAAAAACGCGCGCTGCATCGACGGCCTGGCCGGACTGGGCTTTGGTTTTGTCGAGGTCGGCACGGTCACGCCGAAAGCCCAGCCGGGCAATCCCAAACCGCGCATGTTCCGCCTGCCACAGGCCAATGCGCTGATCAACCGCCTCGGTTTCAACAACGACGGACTCGACGCCTTTATCGCGAATGTGCAGCAATCGACCTTCCGCAAACGCAAGGGCGCCAGCCCGCTGCTGGGCCTGAACATCGGAAAAAACGCCGCCACGCCGATTGAAAATGCGGTGGACGACTACCTGACCTGCCTGGACGGTGTCTATCCACATGCGGACTATGTGACGGTCAACATCTCCAGCCCCAACACCAAAAACCTGCGCGCGCTGCAAAGCGACGAGGCGCTGGACGCGCTGCTGGGGCGCATTGCCGAACGCCGGGAGACATTGACGAAGCAGCACGGCAAACGCGTGCCGATTTTTGTGAAGATCGCGCCTGACCTCGACGAAGCCCAGGTCGAGGTGATCGCCGCAACGCTCAAGCGCCACGCCATGGACGGCGTGGTCGCGACCAACACCACCTTGAGCCGCGACGCGGTCAAGGGCTTGCCGCACGCCGAAGAGGCCGGCGGCCTGAGCGGCGCGCCGGTGCTGGCGGCCAGCAACCGCGTGATCGGCCAGCTGCGCGCGGCACTCGGCAAAAGTTTTCCCATCATCGGCGTCGGCGGCATCATGAGCGGCGCCGATGCAGTGTCCAAGATCCAGGCCGGCGCCGACGTGGTGCAGATCTACACCGGCTTGATCTACCAGGGGCCGGACCTCGTGCAGCAGGCTGCACTTGCGATCAAAAAGAGCCGCTAGCGCATAAGCGACGAGCGTCTGCAGCTACTGAATCGATAGCAATCAGGGCTGCGTCCCTTTGGCAGCGCGCTGGCGCGCCGGCCGCTTCGCCGCGGCCTTCGGCGTGCCAAGCTCCACCCACACCGGTGCATGGTCGCTGGCGTGTTCCTGCCCGCGCACCCAGCTGTCCACGCCGGCAGATTTCAGGCGCGGCGCCAGTTCGGCATTGAGCAGGATGTGGTCGATGCGCAGCCCGGCATTGCGCTGCCAGTGCTGGCGGAAATAGTCCCAGAAGGTGTAGATGCGCTCGTCCGGGTGCAGGTAGCGCAGGCTGTCGATCCAGCCCTGGGCCAGCAGCCCGGCATAGGCCTCGCGGGTTTTGGGCTGCATCAGCGCGTCGCGCTTCCATGACGCCGGTTTGTAGACGTCGAGGTCGGTCGGGATCACATTGAAGTCGCCGGCCAGCACCACCGGATGGCCTGAGCTGTACAGCCCCAGCGCATGCGCCTGCAGGCGCTGGAACCAGGCCAGCTTGTAGTCGAACTTGGGACCGGGCTGCGGATTGCCATTGGGCAGGTAAAGGCAGGCCACGATCAGGCCATGGACCGCCGCTTCGAGGTAACGGCTTTGCTCGTCCTTCGCATCGCCCGGCAGCTCGCGGCGAATCTCCAGCGGCGGATCGTCACCCTTCGCGAGGATGGCCACGCCGTTCCAGGAACGCTGGCCCTTCCACAGCGCGCTGTAACCGGCCTCCTTCAACGCCGCCTGCGGAAACATGCCGTCCAGCGCCTTCAGTTCCTGCAGGCACACCACATCGGGCGCTTCCTTGTGCAGCCAGTCCAGCAGCTGCGGCAGCCGCGTCTTGATGCCGTTGACGTTGAAGGTCGCGAGTTTCATCCGGCCGGCGTCATTCGGGTTTGCGGCGGAAGGCCTCGGCGCCGCCGCCACCGCCGCCGTCGGCGAACTCGTGCTGGTCCAGCGGATTTTTTTTGCCGGGTTTCACCGGCGCCTCGATCAGGGTGCTGGCGCTGTTGTCGGTGTTGTCTGTATCGCTGCGGGTGACCGGCGGCTCGGTGGGCGATGCGTCGCCGGCGTCCGGGGGAATGGTGTTGTGTGGCATCGCTGAGGCTCCTGGGGATATCTTCCCCGAACTTAGCAGTACGGGGGAAGGCGGCCTGTCGGACAAGGCCGCAAGCCTTGACGGGAGCCGTATCTGTCATCCCGGACTGGATCCGGGATCCATGTCCAGTGACCACCACCGTTCGGGCTGAGCTTGTCGAAGCCGTATTTGCCTGGCGCGGTGCGGTTTGCCAGCAAGCCGGGGGTTGCCCGGCAGCAAGTAACTTTCTTTTGCTTCGCCAAAAGAAAGTCACCAAAGAAAAGGCGACCCTGCTGTCTGCGACCCTCCTTCGCTGACGCTGCGGAGGGCAACCTGCGGTGCTCGGTCCAGCCGGGGTCGAGCTCGAACTCGCCTTCGGCTCAGACAATCGCTCGCCCTGATCCGTCTGGACCTCCGCTCCTCGGCGCATACAGAAGGGTGGTGGAGGCGGGATCGGGGTCCGATTCAGATTCGGGTTCGCAATCGGGCTCCGGCGGGGACGCGCTTTGCGCGACCCCGCCTCCCCGCATCCGTATTCCTTCCCCCACCCGTCGGGCTGGGCCGAGGAGCG
>JAUXPP010000145.1 GCA_030683705.1 Polaromonas sp.
CGCGGTGGGCTCGTCCATGAGCAGCAGCTTGGGTTCATTGGCGAGCGCGATCGCGAGTTCGACCCGCTTCACGTCGCCATAGGCGAGCTCGCGGCAGGCGCGGTCGGCGGCTTCCGCCATGCCGACGCGGCCGAGCAGCTCGATCGCCTGCGCGCGGTGGCGGGAGGCGGCGGGGCGCCACAGCGAAAAGGTTTCGCCGTGATGCGAGATGAGCGCCATCTGCACGTTCTCGGCCACCGTCATCGAGCCGAAGGTGGCGGCGATCTGGAAGGTGCGGCCGACGCCGAGGCGCCAGATCGCACGCGGTTTGCGGCCGATCAGCTCCTGGCCGTCGAGCAGGATGGAGCCCTGGCCGGCCGGCAACTGGCCGTTGACCATGTTGAAGGTGGTGGTCTTGCCGGCGCCGTTGGGGCCGATCAGCGCCAGCAGCTCGCCGGCATGCAGGTCAAAGCTGATGCCGTCCACCGCCTTGACACCGCCGAAGGACTTGCCGAGTTCGCGCACCTGAAGCAAAGGCGCGCTCATGCTTTCACCTCACCGGTTTTTGCGCCGGGGGCCTTGTTGCGAAGCCGGTCAAACAGGAGTTTCGCCGAGCCGGCGATGCCTTGCGGAAACAGCAACACCAGCAGCAGGATGATGGCGCCCAGCATGGCGCGCCAGTAATCGGTGTTGCGCGCCACCGTGTCGTGCAGCCAGGTGAAAGTCACCGCGCCCACCACCGGGCCGGCCAGCGTCTGGATGCCCCCCAGCAGCACCATGACCAGGCCATCCACGGATTTGCCCACACTCAGGCTCTCGGGCGAAATGCTGCCCTTGGAAAACGCATAAAGCGATCCGGCCAGACCAGCGGCGGCGCCGGCGATGACAAAGGCGGTCCACTGCATGCGCTTGACATCGATGCCGATGGCGTCGGCACGCAGCACCGAATCACGCCCGGCACGCAAGGCATAACCGAAAGGCGAAAACAGCACACGGCGCAGCCACAACACGGCCCCGGCCACCAGCACCAGCGTGAGCCAGTAATACATGCGTTTGTCCGACAGCCACTCCGAGGGCCAGACACCGGTGAGGCCATTGCTGCCGCCGGTGAACGAATCCCACTGGTAAGTGACGGCCCAGGTGATCTGCGCGAAGGCCAGCGTCAACATGGCGAGGTAAACACCCGACAGGCGCACCGCGAACCAGCCGTAAATAAAGGCCCCCAGGGCCGCCACCAGCGGCGCCACCAGCAGTGCGAGTTCCATGGGCATCCCGCTGCTGCGCACCAGCAGGGCCGCGCCGTAAGCGCCCAGGCCGAAGTAGGCGGCGTGGCCGAAGGAATGCATGCCGGCCGGTCCCATGATGAAGTGCAGGCTGGCGGCAAACAAGGCGGCAATCAGCAGGTCAATCATCAGCACGGTGGTGTAAGGGGAATTGACCGTGAACAGCGGCATCGCGGCGAGCACCAGGCCCAGAGCGGCGGCGGCGACCAGGTAGGCGCGGCTGCCCTTGCGCAGCGGCTCTTCCTGCATGCCGACATACCGGCTGGGCGCCTGCGGCCGGCCGAACAGACCCCAGGGACGCCACACCAGCACGATGGCCATGACCAGGAAGTCGGCAACCAGCGTGAGTTTGGAAAAGGAGATGCTGTAGCCGAAGATGTCGACCACACCGAGCCAGATGCAGATGGCCTTGATTTCGGAAATCAGCAGCGCGGCAGCGTAGGCGCCGGGGATGGAACCCATGCCACCGACCACCACCACCACGAAGGCCGAGCCGATGGTGTTGAGGTCCATCTCCAGCGTGGCCGGTTCGCGCGGCAGTTGCAGCGCGCCCCCCAGGCCGGCCAGCATGGCGCCCAGCGCAAACACCGCGGTGAACAACCAGGCCTGGTTGACCCCCAGCGCGCTGACCATCTCGCGGTCCTGCGTGGCAGCACGCACCAGCGTGCCCCAGCGTGTGCGGGTCAGCAGCAGCCAGAGCAGGCCCAATACCAGCGGACCCACCACGATCAGGAACAGGTCGTAACTCGGAAACTGGCGGCCCAGGATTTCGACGGCCCCCGTCAGGCCGGGCGCCCGCGGGCCCAGCAACTCGTCAGGGCCCCACAGATAGAGAACCAGGTCCTTGATCACCAGCACCAGCGCGAAGGTGGCCAGCAGCTGGAACAGCTCCGGCGCCTTGTAGATGCGGCGCAGCAGCACCATTTCGATCAGCGCACCGATGATGCCGGTCGCCACGGCGGCCAGCAACAGCGCCGGCCAGAAGCCCAGGCCGCCGCCGAGTTTTTCGACCAGGGTGTAGGCGATATAGATGCCGACCATGAAAAACGAGCCGTGCGCGAAATTGACGATGCGTGTGACGCCGAAAATCAGCGATAGCCCCGCGGCGACGAGAAACAGCGACGATGCGCCCGCCAGCCCATTGAGCAACTGAACGATGAAGCCTGAAAAACTCATTCAATAATCCTCGGGAGCCCGGCAGGGCGCACCACGCCGCGATGCGACGCAGTGCGTTGCAGGACAGTTGCTCAGTCTGCGGCGCGCGACTTCTTCACGTCGGCGGCAGGCGGCTGGAACTTGGCGCCGTCAAAGTAGGTGTAGTCCACCATGATGCCCTTGCCGTTGTCGTTTTTGGTCTTGCCGACAAACGCGCCCATGGTCGACTGGTGGTCTTCCGGGCGGTAAGTGATCTTGCCGAAAGGCGTGTCCACCTGAAGGCCCTTGAAGGCCGCAATCATCTTTGCCGACTCGGTGCTTTTTGCCTTGGCAGCGCCGGCGGCCACCGACTTGATCATGGCGTAACCGACCACCGAACCCAGGCGCGGATAGTCCTTGTAGCGGGCGTGGTAAGCCAGGAAGAAGGCCTTATGCTCAGGCGTCTGGACGCCGTACCAGGGGTAACCGGTGACGATCCAGCCATTGGGCGTTTCTTCCTTGAGCGGGTCCAGGTACTCGGGTTCGCCGGTCAGCACGCTGACCACGGTGCGGTCCTTGAACAGGCCGCGCGTATTGCCCTCACGCACAAACCTCGACAGGTCGGCACCGAACAACACGTTGAAGATGGCGTCGGGTTTGGAATCGGCCAGCGCCTGCACCACGCTGCCGGCATCGACCCGGCCCAGCGGCGTCGCCTGCTCGGCAACAAACTCCACATCGGGCTGCGCTGCCTTGAGCAACTGCTTGAAGGCCGCCACCGCCGACTGGCCGTACTCGTAATTGGGATACACCACGGCCCAGCGCTTTTTCTTGAGCTTGGCCGCCTCGGGCACCAGCATCGCGGCCTGCATGTAGGTGCCCGGGCGCAGGCGGAAGGTGTACTGGTTGCCGCCCTGCCAGGTCATCTTGTCGGTCAGCGGCTCACCGGCCAGGAAGAAAAACTTTTTCTGTTTGGCAAAGTCGGCCACGGCCAGACCGGTGTTGGACAGGAAGGTGCCTGTCAGCACGTCGATTTTCTCGCGCGAGATCAACTCTTCAGCCACGCGCACGGCGTCGCCCGGATTGGCGTTGTCGTCACGCGTGATCAGTTCGATCTTCTTGCCGTTGACACCGCCGGCCGCGTTGATTTCCTCAACCGCCAGTTCCATGCCTTTTTTGTAGGGCTCGAGAAACGCCGGTTGCGCCTTGTAGCTGTTGACCTCGCCGATCTTGATCACGCCTTGCGCCTGCGCTGTCACCAGCGAAGCCAGCAGACCCAGATAAGTCATGGTGCCGAGCACCCTGTATTGCATTTTCATAAAAACTCCTGTCGTGGATCGATTAGCTGAAAAAACTCCGGGTTAACGGAGCCCGTCTTCGCCCCTGATTTCGTGGATCTGCAGTCCGCCCACGCGCGGTAGTGGTCGGCCACTGTCTGTCACGACGACAGCGACCACAATTTCGTTGGCACGCGGCGCATCCGCCACACGCGCCTCCATCGCATCAAAATGGCTGCGCACAAAAGCCGCATCCTTGTGCCCCAGCGGCACGTCGATCGCGGTGCTGAGGCCGCCGCGTTTTTTGCTGGAAGGCACCAGCGCCGCGCCCTTTTCGACCGCCAGGCGCAGGGGTGCGCCCAGCTTGGGGTGCAGGATGGCCGCGGCGTGTTCGAGTTCACCGGCCTCGCCGACGATGGCCGCCTTGCCGTAACTCTGCGCCTGGCCCGGCGAGATGCCCAGCGCGTCCACACATTTCTTTCCGAGCAGCGCGCCCAGCTCTTCACCGATGGCGACCAGCTCGTCGAGGTTTTCCTGGTAGCGGCCGGCATACGGGTTGGCGATCACCGCCATGGCCAGCGCGCGGCGTGTTGGCGGGTTCACGGGCCGGCCCATCTCGATATGGACCTCATCGACCTGGACAATGATTTTGCGGATGCTGGCTGTCATGTGGTTTCCTTGTGCTGTTGCGATGATGGCGCGCTTCAGCGCAGCCCATCCCATTTGCTGATCGCGCCTGCCGCGAGGCCGCCGACACGCGCATGGATGCGCGGGCCGGTGCTCATCGCCAGGATAAAAACGATTTCATCGGCCAGCGGCGCCCCCGGGACACGCACCTCGATGGCGTCAAAATGGCTGCGCACATAAGCCGCATTGATGTGCGTCATCGGTACATCCAGCGCCGCGCCGGGCCCACCCACCTTTTTGGTCGAAGGCACGATGGACAGGGCATTGCCGGGCCGCCCGGTTTTTTCTTCACCCTGGCCCTTGGCATAGGCCGCCGCATCGCCCTTCCAGCCCAGCAATTCGCGCATGGCGTAGCCGCCTGGCACATGCCACAAGGCGCCGTGTTCGAGTTCACCGGACGCACCGACGATGGCGCCCTTGCCATAACCCTCGATGCGTTCCACAGGAACTTCCATGGCCCCCAGCAGCTTGCGCGCCATCTCCAGTCCCACCGGGTCCAGCGCCGCCATCATCGGCAGGATGTCGGGCTCATAGCGCCCGGCAAAGGGATTGGTCAGCACCACGCCAATCGCGCCGCGCAACAGCGGCACCGGAGCCACCGGCCCGAATTCGTGCCGGATCTGCTCCACGTGCGTGAAGATGCGTCGTATTTCAATCATCGCTGTGCGTCCATCTGTTTCATTAAGCAAATACCGAACCAACTTGCTGGCTGCCGCGACGGTTGTCGATACTTCCCATGGCCGCAGTATCGGTGCTGGCGACCTGATTCTGACAAATCAGCGCGGCTGACCAGATCAGGCCGGCTGCGCGCAGGGCCTGCGCACGCCTGAGCCCCGCGCGCAAAGCCTGCTGTACCAGCGCCGGTTCCAGCGGCGGCACATCCACGGTGACCGGCAGGTCCCCCAGGTCGGAGTCGTCTTTGAGCTCACACGCCGGACGGCGCTGGATGCGGGGATCTGCCAGGTTGACGGCATTGGCAATGACCGTGGCGGCAGCATCGGCTTCGGACGCGCTGCGCGCCAGCACCGTCACGCTGTCGGCAATACCCAGTGAGAAACTCCTGCCGCGCCAGCCGCTGGTGGCGACACCGCGCACCGGCAACAGGCTGGAAATCTCGAACTCGCCGTCGGTGCGGATACCGCCGCGCAGCTCGTTCAGGTCCAGATGCGCCAGGTCTGCGTACAGGCCGATGCGCACCGATTGCGAAGGTGCCAGGTGTAAGGCGATGTCGCCGCCGTTGTTGACCCAGGCCCGCGCGATGCCGCCGGCCGAATAACAGGCAATCAGCTCCTGCGCCACGGAACCCGCCACCGCCGCCATTGGCGTGATGAAGCTGTTTTTGTAAGGCTGGCAGGCCTCCCACATGCGCCGCGCAACCGGGCCCCGCAAGGGGCAGGCGCCCTGTACCGGGCGCCGCAGCAGCGGAAGTTCTTCCACCAGTTCCCCCAGAATGCCGCGAAAGCGCAGCCACGCATCCTCATGGGCGCTGTCCACCGCTGCAGGATCACCACTGGCGCCGATCACGACATCGATGGGGCCGTGCTGGAAATGCCAGCGGCCATCGGGCAAACGTGTGCGCTGCGCGTTCATCGTGGGGCCGGTCCTGCTCACCCCAGCAGCGGCGGGCGCGCCAGCGGCCAGGGATTGGCGGTCGGCAAGGCCGTCCATTCCAGCGACGATGGCGCACCGTCGTTGTGCCAGGCACCGCGGGACAGCACCTGTTCCAGCGTGCGAACATGGTCCATGTGGCCACCCAGCGCGCGGTAGTCATCCAGCTTCATGCTGAACTCGATGGGCGCGACGATGGCCGGCGTGGGTACGGTGCCAAAACTGTTGTCCGGCATGCGCATGACATCGGCCATCACGGTGATGCCGCCGCCCGGCCACACATAGGCCGGCGCGCCGCCGCAGGTGACATTGACCAGCGCATTCTTGATGGCCCGTGTCAGCAGCACCGGGTTCTCGGTCACCCCGGCGCGCAGGCTGCCGCCGGCGCCACCGAGAAACAGCACGGTGGACAGCGAAGGTTCGCAGTTTTCGCCGATGCGCTCGACGACCAGGCGCACCTCGGACGGCATGTCCTGCTCGACCGGCACCAGGTCTTCATTGAGCACATACCAGCCCGCATGCTCCCCGGTGGTAGAGGTCATCAGCAGGCGCAGGCCGGGCCAGGCCACGCCGCTGTCCCAGCTTTCGATGATGGACAGCGGCTCCGCGATGTCGGTGCCGCCCCAGCCGGTGCCCGGGTTGGCCACCTGGAAGTAGCGGCCCGGGGTCGATTTGCGCCCGCGCATCCTGATGCCGGAGGCCCGCATGTCCAGGCAGCGGCCCGCCTGGTGTTCGGTCAGCACACCCGTGATGTGGTCATCCACCACCACCACCTCGTCGACCTTGCCGAACAGCTGCTTCGCAAAAATGCCTATGGTGGCCGAGCCGCAACCGACACGCATGCGTTGCTCCTCGACGCCGTTGACAATCGGCGCACGCCCGGCCTGGATCACGATTTGGGAGCCACCGTCGATGGTGAACTCCACCGCCTTCTTGTTGCCCAGCGACTGCATCATGTCCATGGTCACGCGGCCTTCCTTCTTGCTGCCGCCGGTCAGATGGTGCACGCCGCCCAGCGACAGCATCTGCGAGCCGTACTCCGCCGTCGTCACATGGCCGACCACCTCGCCCTTGCAGCGCACATTGGCCTGCTCGGCACCCAGAAAGCGGTCGGTGTCTATCTTCACCTTGAGGCTGCAGTAGCTGAAGATGCCCTCGGTGACCACCGTGACCATGTCCACGCCATCCACCTGCGAGGAAACAATGAAGGGCGCGGGCTTGTAGTCGGGGTAGGTGGTCGACGAGCCGACACCGGTCACAAACACCTCGTCGGCCAGCAGCAGGTCGCCACTCCACGATGCGGGCGCCGCCAGCGTTTCCGGCGCATCCGCAGGCGCCACGCGGCCGGCGAATGCCACCAGCTTTGTTTCGGCGTCCGGCAGGGTGCGGCGCAACAGCAACACCGGATCGACACGGATCAGGGTACCGCCACGGTTGGCATACCGGTCGCAGGCGCCGCTGCGCCCGTCGGAAATCTGGCACAACACCGGACAGGCGTTGCACTCGATTTTTTCGCTGTTCATGCGTTCATTGCGCGGCCTGGCCTTTTCCAGCACCTGGGCAAAGGCCGGCGCATCCATGCCCGGCAAGCCGTCCGTCTTGGTGTGTTCCGTCATCGTGTTCGCCTCTTGTCGCATCCGACCGCCATCATGGTGCATCCACACCAATGTAGTGCACGCTTAATTTGCATGTTGCATTTACTACATTTGAAATCAATGTACCGCATGGGAATTTGCAACGCAACAGTATTTGCACCCCGGGTTGAAATTTATTTCAACAATGTTGCAATCACTTAAATTTCATGTTGCGTTCGCTACATCAATGTGGCACAGTGGCATGTATCCGGACATTTTTCAAGCCGGCCGCGCCGCCCAAGGACCTTCGTGACCCACATCGTGACCGCCCGCTGCATCCCCTACGGGCACACTGATTGTGCCGAGTCCGGCGCCTTCCCGGAACGTCAGGCCCGGCTGTTGCGCTTGTGGCGCGCGATTTCCGCGCGCGTGGCCCCAGCGCCGGAGGCGGCACAATGGCGGGGTATAGCCGGCGAGCTGGCGGGCCTGGTTCCCGCGCTGCTGGCGCATCCCAACTGATCACCAACTTCCCAACCTTCATCACCATGAGCGCTTTCAACGAAGAAACAGTTTTGTCCGTCCACCACTGGACCGACAAGTTGTTCACGTTCACCACGACCCGCGACACCTCGCTGCGGTTCAGCAATGGCCACTTCACCATGATCGGCCTGCGCGTCAACGACAAGCCCCTGCTGCGCGCCTACAGCATCGTGAGCCCGAACCACGAGGAACACCTGGAATTCCTGAGCATCAAGGTGCCCGACGGCCCGCTGACCTCGCGCCTGCAACACGTGAAGGTGGGCGACAAGATCATCGTCGGGCGCAAACCGACCGGCACACTGGTGATCGACTACCTGCTGCCCGGCAAACGCCTGTACCTGCTGTCCACCGGCACCGGCCTGGCGCCTTTCATGAGCATCATCCGCGACCCGGAAACCTATGAGCGTTTCGAGCAGGTGGTGCTGGTGCACGGCGTGCGCCAGGCCGACGAACTGGCTTACCACGACCTGCTGGTCGAGCATCTCCCCCACCACGAGTTTCTTGGCGAACTGATTTCCAAGCAGCTGCTTTATTACCCGACGGTCACGCGCGAAAGCTACCGCAACATGGGCCGGGTCACGGACCTGATGGAAAGCGGCAAGATGTTTGAAGACCTGAAGCTGCCGCCGCTGGACCCGGCCAGCGACCGCGTGATGATTTGCGGCAGCCCGGCCATGCTCAAGGACCTGAAACACATGCTGGAGCAAAAGGGCTTCAACGAGGGCAATACCTCCAAGCCCGGCGACTTCGTGATTGAACGCGCCTTCGCAGATCAGTGACGCCAGGCCTTGTCGCCCCCTGACCACGCC
>JAUXPP010000151.1 GCA_030683705.1 Polaromonas sp.
CAGGTCGGCGAAGGCGCGCTGGTCGGCCCGTTTGCGCGGCTGCGGCCCGGCGCGCAGCTGGGTGCCGAGGTGCACATCGGCAACTTTGTCGAGGTCAAGAACGCCAGCCTCGCCAAAGGTGCCAAGGCCAACCACCTGGCCTACGTCGGTGATGCCGCGCTGGGCGAACGCGTCAACTACGGCGCCGGCAGCATCACGGCGAATTACGACGGCGCCAACAAACACCGCACGGTGATCGAGGCCGACGTGCACATCGGCAGCAACTGCGTGCTGGTGGCGCCGGTCACCATAGGCGCGGGCGGCACCGTGGGCGCCGGCTCGACCATCACCAAAAGCACACCGCCCGGCACCCTGAACGTGGCGCGCGGGAAGCAGGTCACGCTGGCCAACTGGCAGCGGCCGGTGAAAGCGCCCAAAGCCTGATTGCCATTCAGGCCTCCAGCCCAAGCCCGATGAGCGTGAGCAGCTATTGAATCGATAGCATCCCAACTTTCTCGTGCTGCACAGGTCGGCGTTCGACAGCAGCCTTGACTTCCCACTCCCAACCCCCCGCCCTTCCCTCGCCCCGCTGGGCGAGAGAAGGGAGCCTCATTTGGCCGCGTGTGCTGCGCTCGCGTGCAAACATGACGGTTCGTTGGGATTCCCGTCCAGTACGCGCTTTGGGCTTCCGGCACTCCGGAGGGGATTCGGTATGGGTATTTGGGGTGTTGTTTTCTTCCCCCACCCTTCTGTATGCGCCGAGGAGCGGAGGGCCAGACGGATCAGGGCGAGCGATTGTCTGAGCCGAAGGCGAGTTCGAGCTCGACCCCGGCTGGACCGAGCACCGCAGGTTGCACTCCGAAGCGTCAGCGAAGGAGGGTCGCAGACAGCAGGGTCGCCTTTTCTTTGGTGACTTTCTTTTGGCGAAGCAAAAGAAAGTTACTTGCCGCCGGGCAACCCCCGGCCAACAGGTGCAGGCACACCACACGCCACGAGTTGTCCAACATGGATCCCGGATCAGGTCCGGGATGACAGGCGGGGAGGGGGGCCGCCTCCGTGTCCCCGCGACTTGACTACAAGGTGTGGGTCCGGTCCCCCACCGCGAAACCCAGCGCCTGCCACCCACCCCAGGGCCGCTCCGGTGCATCGACCACAAAGGCGATCACCTTGAACAGCTCGCCCATCTCGTGCTCGTTGACGAGCTTTTGCAGCATCACGCGTTCGGCCAGCGGCGCGTCTTCCGTGCCCTCCAGCACGCCGCAGTTCAGCAGGAAGCGCGCCTGGCTGGTGTAGCCCAGCACCTGCAGGCCGGCGTCCTGGCCTGCCAGCGCGATGCCGCTGAAGTTGACATGCGCGGTGATGTCCTTGTCCCCCACATCCTGCAGCGCGTCGGCATCGACCAGATGCCCGCGATGGCACATCAGCGTGCCCATGCTGCGCTGCGGGTGGTAATACTCGTGTTCGGGAAAGCCGTAGTCGATCAGCAACACCGCGCCGGCCTGCAGCCGGTCGGCCAGCGTGGCGACAAAGGCCTCGGCCTGGGGATGGATCTCGGTCAGGTAGTCGTGATTGCCGGCAACTTCCAGGGGCGGGCGCAGCGCTGTCGGCTGGTCGGCATGGACAAAGCTGCCATCCTGAAGCGCTACGCCGCGCTCGAACCAGGCGCCATCGATGCGTGCCAGCAACTGGACCGGCATCGCGTCCAGCACCTCGTTGCCGACCACCACGCCCTGCATCTGCGCCGGCAGTTCGCTGACCCAGTGCACCTTGTCGCCCCAGGCCGCCAGCCGTTCGCGCTGGCGCGCCTGCAGGCTGCCGGACAAATCGACAATCGTGTAGCGCTGGATCTGCGGGCCCAGCGCGTCCAGCAACTGGCCGGCCAGCGCGCCCGAACCGGCGCCGAACTCCCAGACTTCATGGGTGGCGGTGGCCTCGAGCGCCTGCGCAACCTGGCGCGCCAGCGCCTGGCCGAAACGCGGCGACAGCTCGGGTGCGGTCACAAAATCGCTGCCCGAGCCGGGCATCAGGCCGAATTTGCGCGAATCATGGGCGTAATAACCCAGCCCGGGCGTGTACAGGGCCAGCGCCATGAAGCGGTCGAAGCTGATCCAGCCGCCGGCCGCGGCGATGGCCTCACGGATGTGCCCGGCAAGGGCGCTCGTTAAACTAGGGGGTGTCGTCAGGGTCGGGGGAGTCACCCCCGGATTGTCGGCGATTGCACTCCCACCCACCTCGCCATGCCCCCTGTGTCTCCCGCCCCTGTTGTTCTCGTCACCGGCGCCGCGCTGCGGCTGGGCCGCGAGATCGCGCTCGCGCTGGCCGCAGGCGGCTGGCGCGTGGCCGTTCATTACCGCAGTTCGGAAGCGGATGCTATCAAAACCGTAGCTGATTGCGCACGACTGGCGGGCGCAGCAGCCCATTTTTGTTGTGATCTTGAAGACGAGACGGCGGTCAGGGCCTTGCTGCCCCAGGTGATCGCCCATTTCGGCCAGGTCGACGCGGTGGTCAACAACGCCTCCACCTTCGAACACGACAGTGCGGCGAGTTTCAGCTTTGCCGCCCTGGAAAAACACATGCGCAGCAACACCGGCGCGGCGATTGTGCTGGCGCAGGCCCTGCACAGCCACGTGCTGGCGCGGCAGGCGGCCGGTGCCGTCACCGAGCCAGCCGGCCGGTTTGCCGTCATCAACCTGCTGGACCAGAAACTCTGGAACCAGAACCCCGACTTTTTCAGCTACACCCTGTCCAAGGCTGCACTGGAAGCCGCCAACACCATGCTGGCGATCGCGCTGGCGCCGCAGCTGCGGGTGGTCGGGGTCGCGCCCGGCCTGACCCTGACCAGCCATATGCTCAGCGAAGAGAAGTTCAAGGCCTTGCACACCCTGTCGCCGCTGGGACGCTCGTCCAATGCGGCCGATGTGGCGGCCACCGTCAAATTTGCGCTGGACAACAGCTCCATCACCGGCACCACGCTGCTGGTGGACGGCGGCCAGCACCTGATGAAATTCGAGCGTGATTTCTCACTGATGTGAGCGCGCTTTCCTACAAACTGACCGCCAACCGCTACCCACCATGTTCAATACACGGGGCAACCAGATACTGACGCTCACCGGTTTGCGTTTCGACGCCAACCTGGGCATTCTTGACCAGGAAAAAACCGCGCCGCAGCCGATACAGGTGGACGCCGAGCTGAACCTGGGCACGCAGCCCTTGCTGCCCAGCGATGACGACATCAGCCATGTGCTGGACTACCGCAAGGTGCGGCAGATCATCATCAACGAGTGCCGGGCCGAACATGTGAATCTGCTGGAAAGCCTGATAGGCAAGCTGGCGCACCGGCTGATGTTGTTGCCCGGCGTGCTGGGGGTGCGTGTGAAAATTGCCAAGCTCGAGATTTTCGAGGACTGCGAAGTGGCCATTCGTGTCGAGACCGGGCAATGGTGAAGTGATGGATGGAAACAAGATGAATGCTGTACTCAACGATGTAAAAAACGACGCCGCTGACGCTGCCGATGCGGCCGCCAAAGCCAGCCTGAAGATAGAGCGCGAGGAGCACAAGCTCGAGAAGCGTTTGTGCCGCGAGGTGGGACGCGCGATTGTCGACTTCAACATGATCGAGGAGGGCGACAAGGTCATGGTTTGTGTGTCCGGCGGCAAGGACAGCTACGCCATGCTGGACATCCTGCTCAAGCTGCAAAAACGCGCGCCCATCCACTTCGACCTGATCGCCGTCAACCTGGACCAGAAGCAGCCTGGTTTTCCCGACCACATCCTGCCGCAGTACCTGGAAAAGCTCGGCGTGCCCTTCCACATCGAGACCCAGGACACCTACAGCATCGTCAAGCGCGTGATTCCAGAGGGAAAAACCATGTGTTCGCTGTGCTCGCGCCTGCGCCGCGGCATTTTGTACCGTGTGGCCGAAGAACTGGGCGCGACCAAGATCGCGCTGGGCCACCACCGCGACGACATGCTGCAGACCTTTTTCCTGAACATGTTTTTTGCCTCGCGCCTCAAGGGCATGCCGCCCAAGCTGGTCAGCGACACCGGCAAACACGTGGTGATCCGGCCCATGGCCTATGTCACCGAGAAGGACCTGATCAAGTGGGCCCAGGTGCGCGACTTCCCGATCATTCCGTGCACACTGTGCGGCAGCCAGCAGAACCTGCAGCGGGTGCAGGTCGGCAACATGCTGCGCGAATGGGACAAGAAGTTTCCCGGCCGTCTCGAGAACATGTTCACCTCGCTGCAGAACGTCGTGCCCTCGCACCTGATGGACGGCAAGCAGCATGACTTCAAGGGCATACGCAGCACCGGCATGCCGGACCCCGACGGCGACAAGGCCTTTGACGAGGAAGAATTTCCGGCGCCGGTGCGGCCCGGGCTGGCCGTGGTGGCGCTTCAGTAATTTCAAGCCATATGTGCCTGGAGGTCCTATGAAACGTGCGTGGACAGCTATTATTTCAGGAGCAATCCTGATCGGCCTGCTGGGCGGCTGCGCGAGTTCGCGGCTGGTCAACAGCGACGTCACCAGTTTCGCCCGCTGGGTGCCGGCGCCGCCCGCGCCGGGTGCCAGCTACCGTTTCGAGCGCCTGCCCTCGCAGCAGTTGCCCGATGCGCGCCAGCCGGCGCTCGAAGGCCTGGCCCAGGCCGCGCTGGCCAAGGTCGGGCTGCAACACAATCCGCAGGCGGCCGCCTTCAGCGTGCAGGTCAGCGCCACCAGCCAGCCTGTCCTGCGGGCGCGTTGGGACGGCTACGGCTATCCCTATGGCGGCGGCTCCAGCGTGTTTATCGGCAGCGGCATTGGCGGGGGCGGCGGCAGCATCGGTTTTGGTTTCGGCGTGCCGCTGGGCGGTGGCGGCATGGAGCCGACGCTGTACCGGCGCGATGTGAGCCTGGTGATCCGCGAGCTGCGCGGCAACACGGCGGTGTACGAAACCCGCGCCTTCAGCGAAGACCCCTGGGCCGACGACGGCCCGATCATCGCCACCATGCTGGACGCGGCGCTGCGCAACTTCCCGGTGCCACCGGTGGGGACGCGGCGGATCAGCATCGAAATCCCCCGCTAGAGATGGCGGCCCCCACGCTCGTCACTGCGTGTACGTCGCTGCACCTTGCAGGCCGCCGCTCGCCAGAGGCTTCGCTTCTGGCGCCTGTCCAAACCTGCACAGGCAGGTTTGGAGCCGCAGGCACCAGCCCCCAGGGGGCTGTGCTTGCTCGGGGCGGCCCTTCGCTGCGCACGGCCCCCACGCCCGTCGCTTGTTGTCCGCTCGTCCTGAGCTTGTCGAAGGATGTCGCGCATGGGGCGCTGCGAGGTGAGTGAGGCCGCGCGCGTCCTCGCGATCCGCCACGGCGAGACCACCTGGAATGTGGATACACGCATCCAGGGCCAGCTCGACATCGGCCTGAACCAGACCGGTCGCTGGCAGGCTGCGCGGCTGGCGCAGGCGCTGGCCGGCGAACCGATTACCGCGATTTATGCGAGCGACCTCGGCCGGGCTTTTGAGACCGCCGAGCATGTCAGCCGCGCCACCGGGGTGCCGGTGATCCCGGAACCCGGCCTGCGCGAGCGGCATTTCGGCGAGTTCCAGGGCAGGACCTTTGCCGACATCGAAAGCGCGCTGCCCCAGCAGGCCATGTTGTGGCGCACCCGTGATCCTGACTTCG
Organism: Polaromonas sp.; assembly: GCA_030683705.1. Taxonomy (GTDB): domain Bacteria; phylum Pseudomonadota; class Gammaproteobacteria; order Burkholderiales; family Burkholderiaceae_C; genus Polaromonas. The sequence continues at coordinate 5,644 of JAUXPP010000151.1, forward strand.
CGCCCAGCGGCGGCGAGTCGCTCAAACAGCTGCGCGAGCGTGTCGTCAGCACCGCGCACAGCCTGGCGGCCCGGCATCCGGGCGAGCTGATCGTGATGGTCGGCCACGGCGGGGTGCTGGACGTGTTGTACCGCGCCGCGACCCGGCTGGAGCTGCAGGCGCCGCGCACCTGGGCGCTGGGCAATGCGGCCATCAACCGGCTGCTCTGGACGCCCGACGGTTTTTCGCTGGTCGGCTGGGCCGACACCCAGCACCTCGAGGCCGAAGCCGATGCCAAACCCCTGGATGAAACGAGCACCTGATGTATCTGCTGTCTGACCTGCTGGGCCGCCCCGCGGCCGACATCGACACCCCCGCGCTGGTCATCGACCTCGACGCGATGGAACGCAACCTGGCGACCATGGCGGGTTTTGCGGCGAAACACGGCGTCAAATTGCGGCCGCACGCCAAGATGCACAAAAGCGCCACCCTGGCCAAACTGCAGATGGCCCACGGCGCGGTCGGTGTCTGTGTGCAGAAAACCTCCGAAGCCGAGGCGCTGGCCGCGCTGGGCGTGAACAACATCTACATCAGCAACGAGGTGATTTCCCCCTTCAAGCTCAAACGTGTGGTGGCGCTGGCGCGCGAACTCGAGGCGCTCGGCGGGCAACTCGCGATCGCCGTCGACAGCGCCGAGGGCCTGCAGCGGCTGGCCCATGCGGCGCGCGGGCAGCACACCATCCTGCGTGTGTTCATCGAGATCGATGTGGGCCACGGCCGCTGCGGCCTGGCGCCGGGCGCCGCCGCCGTGCCGCTGGCCGCCGAGATCGCCCGGCATCCCGCGCTGCAGTTCGGCGGCCTGCAGGCCTACCACGGCCGCGCCCAGCATTTCCGCAGCGTGGCCGAGCGGCATGCAGGCATCGCCCAGGTCATCGCCCATGTGTCGGCGACCAAGGCGGCGTTGCAGGCCGCGGGCTTCGAGGTGCCGCTGGTCACCGGCGCGGGCACCGGCACCTTCTCGCTGGAAGCGGCCAGCGGCGTTTACGGCGAACTGCAGGCCGGCTCCTATTTGTTCATGGACCGCGACTACGCCGGCAACGAGCATGACCCGGCCCAGCCGTCTTTCGAACACGCGCTGTTTGTCAAAAGCCAGGTCATGAGTGCCTGCGCCGATCACGCGGTGGTGGACGCCGGTCACAAAAGCCATGCCATCGACTCCGGCCTGCCTGCGGTGCACGGGCTGGCGCTGGACTACGCCAACGGCGGCGACGAACACGGCATCCTGCGCGGCGCCGAGCTGCCGGCCATCGGCGAGACGGTGTGGCTGATTCCCGGTCACTGCGACCCGACCGTCAACCTGCACGAACACCTGCTCGGTGTGCGCGGCGGCCTGCAACACGGCAAGGTCGAACAAATCATCCGGGTGGATGCCAGGGGCGCCCTGACCTGATGACGCTGCTGGAGATGCGGGTCACGCGTCTCTTGCGAGCACCACCTCCCACAAGGCCTTTGGCTTGAGGTACTTGCGCGTCACAAAATGCTCCAGCGACAGGCGCCGCCAGCCAGAGGCAAACAGCTTGTTGATGTCGGCCTCGTCAAAAAAGCGCTTGGGCTCGCCGTCCACCAGAAAGAAGTTGGGCTCGATTTGCGGGTGACCGCTGGCCCCGAAGTGATGGTCTTCGGTGGAGTTCAGGCGGCACAACAACAAGCCGTCGGGACGCAACACCTCCCGCACGCGCTGGACAACCGCCACGGTTTCTTCCCAGCCGAAGTAATGCAGGGAAAGACTGGCCACCACCAGACCGACTTGCCCGGCCGCCACCGGAAACGGGTCCCGGATGTCCCTGCATTCGATGCTTGCCGAGGGAATCCGTAGCTTCGCCACGGCGACCGCCGCCCGCGACAGGTCAAACGCCGTCACCTTGAGGCCGGCGCCTGCCAGCACCGCAGTATCGTCCCCATGGCCGCAGCCAATCTCCAGCACAGGGCCATCGCCGGCATGGGTGACAGCCAGAGGCAGCCAGCGCTGGAGCCAGGGATCAGAAAGCATGGGACGAGGCCTTTGTTGGGTGCAGGTTTTGAAAGCCTGAAATTATCCGGCAGGAGAAGCGCCGGGAACCCGCCATCAGGGTTGATGCCAGCGCCGGGCAGAGCGGAACCCCGCCAGAATGGCGCCATGAATCTTTCGCCGAGCCAGATCATCGTCCTGGCGACTCCTGTCTTTTTTCTGCTGATCGCCATCGAGTTCGTCTGGGGGTGGGCCAAAGGCCGCAACACCTACCGGCTCAGCGACGCGGTCAGCAGCATTGGCCTGGGCATGCTGAGCCAGGTCAGCGCGGTGTTCACGCGGCTGTTCCGTATCGGCATCTACACCGCGATTTATTCCAGCGTTGCGCTGTACCCGAATCCGGAGTTCTGGAACACCTGGTACGGCTGGGTGATCGCGCTGGTGTTCTACGACTTCTGCTACTACTGGCTGCACCGCGCCGGCCATGAAAGCGCGGTGTTCTGGGCCGCCCATGTGGTGCACCACCAGAGCCAGGACTACAACCTCTCGACCGCGCTGCGGCAAACCAGCAGCGGCGCGCTGCTGGGCTGGATTTTTTATGTGCCGATGGCGCTGGCCGGCGTGCCGCCGCTGATTTTCGGCATCGTGGCGCTGATCGACCTGCTGTACCAGTTCTGGGTGCACACCGAACATGTGCCCAAACTCGGCTGGTTCGACCGCTGGTTCTGTTCGCCGTCGAATCACCGCGTGCACCACGCGGTCAACGAGCGCTACCTCGACAAAAACTACGGCGGCATCCTGATCGTCTGGGACCGCATCTTCGGCAGCTTCCGCGAGGAAGACGAAAAATGTGTTTACGGCACGCGCAGCCCGCTCAACAGCTGGGACCCGCTGTGGGCCAATGCCGAGGTCTACTGGGCGCTGGGCAAGGAGTCCTGGCACGCCAGAAGCTGGGGTGACAAGATACGTGTCTGGTTCAAGCCGCCGGGCTGGCGGCCGGCCGATGTTGCCGCGCGTTTCCCCAAAGAGCCCTTCGACATGGCGCAGGTCCAGCGCTTTCACCCGCCGCTGAAGCCGGCGGTGGAACTCCTGGGTGGCGTGCAGTTCCTGCTGCTGCTGGCCGGCGTGGCGTATTTCCTCTGGCATGCCGACGCGATGGCGACCGGGCCCGCGCTGGTCTGGCTGGCCGCGCTGGGCACCGGCCTGTGGGCGGTGGGTGGCCTGCTGCAGGGCCGGCTGTCGGTGCTGCAGGTGCTGCTGATCGAGGCGGCCGTGCTGGCGACTGCCACCGCCGCGCTGGGTTGGGTCGAGGCGCACCGTCTGTTCAAGCCGCTGGCGCTGGGGCTTGCTATTGTTTTGGTAGCTGCTCACGCCCGCAGGGAAAGGGCGGATGGCCGATTTGACATCATGCTTCTGGCCGCGCTGGGGTTCTCGCTGGCGGGCGACTGCCTGCTGATGTTTCCCGGCTTTTTTATTCCCGGCCTGCTGGCTTTCCTGGTCGCCCACCTGTGTTACATCGCGCTGTTCAAGCGGGGCGTGCCCTGGATGGCCAGCCGGCGCGCGCTGGGGGTGACGCTGGCGATTGGCGCCGTGATGTACGCGTTTTTGTTCAACGGCCTGAATCCCGTGCTGCGAATTGCAGTGGCCGCTTACGTGGTGGTGATCGCGCTGATGGCCGCGCAGGCGATCGGCCGTGCCACGGTGCTGCGCGACCGGGCCTCGGTTGGCGTCGCCATCGGCGCCGGTTTTTTCATGCTCAGCGACGCGCTGCTGGCCACCAACAAGTTCGCGCAGCCCTTGCCCATGGCGCCGCTGTGGGTGCTGACGACCTATTACCTCGCGCAAATCCTGATCGTGTTCAACGCCAGGCCTGCCAGTTCAGGGACGAAGCCGGGTTGATACACCGCTGCGACGGGCATGTCGCGGCGACGGGAAGCCCATCCGTCGGTGCAGGCCTACAGGGGGCGGCCTCCCGGGCTCCTATGCTTTTGCATTTCAACAGGAGTTTTCATGCAAGAGCAATCCACCGACCGCCACCCCATCAGCAACCTTGAATATGACTGGATCACGCTGATCCAGAACAAGGCGCAGGCGCTGATGGCCTATGACCAGTACATCAAGGATGCCGAGCAGGCCGGCTCTGCCGAATGCGCCGCATTTTTCAGGAAAGTGCACGATAGCGACAAGGCCCAGCTGGCCGAAGCCAAAGGGCACCTGCTGGCCGTGCTGCAAGGGAAAATGGGCAAGTAGGCGCCAGCCGCCTGGGGACAGCGCTATCCCGGTGGTCGCCATGCGGCCGCGCGGCGTGACAACCCGCTCAGGCGGGCGCGCGGGTCACGGCCTCGTCGCGCGCGATGCGCCCGTCGATCAGCTCGACCAGCCGGTCGCAGCGGGCGGCCAGGCGCGGGTCGTGGGTGACCACCACAAAGGTGGTACCGAGCTCGACATGCATGCGCCGCAGCTGCACAAACACCTCGTCGGACGAAGCCGTGTCGAGGTTGCCGGTGGGTTCGTCGGCCAGCACCAGCGCCGGCTCCATCACCAGGGCGCGGGCAATCGCCACGCGTTGCTGCATGCCGCCCGACAGCTCGGCCGGCCGCTTGTCCATGGCCTTGGCCAGGCCCACTGACGCCAGCAGCGCGCGCGCATGTTCGCGCTGTTTGGCGCTGACGCGGCCGCCACGCATCAGCGCCGGCAAGGTGACGTTTTCCAGCGCCGTGAAGGCCGGCAGCAGGTGATGGAACTGGAACACAAAGCCCAGGGTGCTGCGCCGCAGCAGGGTCAGGGCCGCGTCGTCCAGGCCAAACACCTCCTGGCCCTGCAGCCGGTAGCTGCCGGCGCTCATGCCCTCGAGCAGGCCGACGATGTTGAGCAGCGTGCTTTTGCCGGAGCCGGAGGGGCCGATCAGCGCAATGAATTCGCCGCGCTGCACCTGCAGCGACACGCCGTGCAGCACCTCGGCCTCGCTGGGCAGGCCGAGGTTGTAGCTCTTGCGGACCTCGCCCATCTCGATCAGCGCGCGGGAATCGGTGGCTGCCGTCATCGGGTCACATCCGTATCGCCTGCGCCGGGTCCAGCGCCGCGGCACGGCGCGCCGGTGCCACCGCGGCCAGCACACCACACACCGTCGCGATCAGCGCCACCTGCACGGCGGTGGCCAACGGCAGGCTGATGACAAACAGCGGCAGCCCGTCGGAGCCGCGCACGAATTTCGTGAACAGCCAGATCATGGCCACGGCCAGCACAATGCCCAGCGCCGAGCCGAGCGCGCCCACCACCGCGCCCTGCACCAGGAACAGCCGCAGGATCTGCCCGCGCGTGGCGCCCATGGCGCGCAGGATGCCGATCTCGCGGCGCTTTTGCACGACCGACACCACCAGCACGCTGGCGATGCCCAGCACCACCACCACCAGCACCACCCCGCGTATCAGCGCCGTGCTGACCGACTGGGCGTTGAGCGCCGACACCAGCTGCGCATTGCTCTCCTGCCAGCTCTCGATCTTGTAGGGAAACTGCCGGCGCAGGTCGCTGGCCAGGGCCTGGGCCGACCAGACGTCTTTCACGGTCAGGTCCAGGCTGGTGGCGCCGCCGGGCAGGCCCAGCAGGTTTTGCGCCGCGCGCAGCGGCACGATGACGGTGCGCCGGTTCAGGTCCTTGACGCCGAGGTCCACCAGCGCGGTGACACGCACCGAGTCGCTGACCAGGCCGGTCTGCACCGTCAGGCGGTCACCGGCGCGCACACCCAGGTCGGCCGCCAGCTCCTTGCCCACGATGGCCTCGCCCGGCGCCAGCCGCGCGCTGCCGCTGATCACCTTGCCGCGCAGCCCGACGACGCGGTCATAACGGTCCAGGTCCACCCCCATCAGCGCAATCGCCTGGGTGGCTTCGCCGCGCAGCGCCAGGCCGGCGCCCGACACCATGGGCGACACGCCGGCGATGGCTGGCATGGCTTCAAGCAGCGGCGCCAGCGCCTGCCAGTTGGCGACCGAGCGCAGGCGCTGGGCGCGCGGCTGGGTGTCGGTCAGTGCGGTGGTGCCCGGCACGGCCGGCCAGGCGGGCGTGACCACGTCGTCCGGCGCACGCACGCTGATGTGCGCCTGCGCGCCCAGGGTCTTGGTCAGGGTGCTGCCCTGCAGGCCGCTGATCAGCGCCGAAATGTAGGCGATGACCGCCACACCGGCGGCCACGCCGACGATGATGAGCACGGTCTGCATGCGACCCTCGCGCAGGAAACGCAGTGCCACGCGCCACTCAAACCCGAGCCCGGGAAACATTCAGCGCCCCATGGCGTTGCTCAAGGCCGGGCCCGCGTCGCCCGTGGCCGCGGACTTGCCGACCGGCTGCCCCGGCGTCCAGGCCACGGCGCGCGCGCGAATCCGGGCGCCGGCCGGGACGCTGCCGCCCAGCAGCACGGCATCACCCTCGGCCAGGCCCTCGAGCACCTCGACCGCGTCCAGCGTGCGCAGGCCCAGGCGCAGCGCGCGCTCCTGCGCGCGGCCCGCCTCGGCCACCAGCACCGTCGCGGTGGACGTCGAAGGCTGGGTGCGCAGGGCACTGAGCGGCAGCACCAGGGCGCGTTCGCGCCGGCCGGTCTCGACCTCGACCGACAGCGTCATGTCTTCGCGCAAAAAGGCCGGCGTCTGCTGCTCGAGCGCAAACTTGACCTCGATCGCGCCGCGCTGGGCATCGACCGCGGGCGCAATCGACAACACGCGCGCGGCAAAGCGCTGGTCGGCAAAAGCGTCGGCCACCACGGCCGCCTTCTGGCCCGGCTGCAGCTGGTCGAGGAAACGCTCGTCCACCTGCGCCGTGAGTTGCGTCGGGCCGGCCAATGCCAGGCTCATCAGGGCCTTGCCGGGCTGCACGATTTGCCCCGGCTCGACATCACGTGTCAGCACCCGTGCATCGGTGGGCGCGAGCACCGCGGCCTGCGCCAGGCGGGCACGCGCCGCCGCCGTCGCTGCCCGCACCGACCCCTGCTGCGCGAGCGCGACATCTGCTGCGCGCTGTGCATCGTCGAGTTGCGCCGGACTGTAGAAGCCCTGTGCCACCAGTTGCTGAACCCGCCGCAAGCTCGCCCTGGCCGCCTGCAGGGTGGCCTCAGCCTGGCGCTCAGCCGCCACGGCCTGCGCCAGGGCCGCGCGCAGCTCATCGGTTTCAAGCGAGATCAGCACCTCGCCTGCGCGCACCTGGGCGCCCTCGGCCACTGCGACCCGCGCGACGCGCCCGGTCACGGTGCTGCCGACATCGACGCGCGACAGGATCGCCACGCGGGCAGAAAATTGCAGGGTACGGAGCAAGGGCGCATAACGCATCTCAACGCTTGCAAGCTGGGGGGCGCGCAGGATCGTCCATCCGGACACCGCCGCCACCATGGCCGCCATGAGTATTGCAAGCCATAGCCAGTACCGTTTCATCGTCACCAGACTGTGACCCCACGGCGCCTGCGGCCTGTTGATTTACATCAACGCAGCCGGACGAGACGCCCGCTGCAAAAATTCCGCGCGCGTGTCATTCAAAAAGTTCCGGCCCCGACCTGGGTGGGGTGACCCCCAGGTGCCGGTAAGCCGCCAGCGTCGCGATGCGGCCGCGCGGTGTGCGTTGCAGATAACCCTGCTGGATCAGGTAGGGCTCGATCACGTCTTCAATCGTGTCGCGCTCCTCGCCGATGCTGGCAGCGATGTTGTCCAGGCCGACCGGGCCGCCGTCGAAGCGGTGGATCACGGCTTCCAGCAATTTCCTGTCCATCACGTCGAAGCCCTGCGGGTCCACGTCCAGCATGGCCAGTGCCTTGTTGGCGATGTCCAGCGAGATGTGGCCTATGCCCTTGACGTCGGCATAGTCGCGCACCCGGCGCAGCAGGCGGTTGGCAATACGCGGTGTGCCGCGTGAGCGGCGCGCGATCTCGAAACCGCCGTCTTCATCCATGGGGGCGTTCAGCAGTTTGGCGCTGCGCGTGACGATGCGCGCCAGTTCCTGCGATGTGTAGAACTCCAGCCGCGCGACGATGCCGAAACGGTCGCGCAGCGGATTCGTCAGCATGCCGGCGCGCGTGGTGGCGCCCACCAGCGTGAAAGGCTGCAAATCGAGCTTGATGCTGCGCGCCGCCGGGCCTTCACCGATCATGATGTCGATCTGGTAGTCCTCGAGGGCCGGGTACAGGATTTCCTCGACCACCGGGCTCAGGCGGTGGATCTCGTCGATGAACAGCACATCGTTCTTTTCGAGGTTGGTCAGCAGCGCCGCCAGGTCCTTGGGCTTTTCCAGCACCGGGCCCGAGGTCTGTCGCAGGTTCACGCCGAGTTCGTGCGCAATGATGTGGCTCAGGGTGGTTTTGCCCAGGCCGGGCGGGCCGAACAGCAGCACATGGTCCATGGCCTCGCTGCGTTTTTTGGCCGCACCGATAAAAATCTCGAGCTGCTCGCGCACCTTGGACTGGCCGACGTATTCGTCGAAAAGTTTGGGCCGCAGCGCGCGTTCGATCGCCTCTTCATTGGGCGACGCAGGCGCAGCCGACATCACACGTTTGACGGGAGGCACGCCCGACATGTCGAAGTCGTCGGTCTGAATAGTCATAAAGCCCCCACGCTCGTCACTGCGTGCACTGCGCTGCCCCCCGAGGGGGCGCGAGCTTGCTTGAAGCGGTTCTGCGCGGCGCTCATTTGGCGAGGGCCTTCAAAGCCAGCTTGATGCCGTCACTGACACCGATGTCTTTGGGCAAGGCCTTGAGCGCCAGCGCCGCATCGCGGTCGCTGTAGCCGAGGGCCACCAGCGCCTGCAGGATGTCGGACTGCGCATCGTCGGCGACGCTGACGGTGATGCCCATGTCGGCGCCCAGCTTGCCCTTCAATTCGAGCAGCAGGCGTTCGGCGGTTTTTTTGCCGATGCCCGGCACCTTGATGATGCGGCCGGCTTCCTGGCTGCTCACGGCCTGGGCCAGTTCGTCCACACTCATGCCGCTGAGCACGCTGAGCGCGGTGCGCGGGCCGACGCCGGAAATCTTGATCAGCTGGCGGAAAGCCGCGCGTTCGCTGGCGCTGCCGAAGCCGTAGAGGATTTGCGCGTCCTCGCGCACCACAAAATGCGTGAGCAGCGAGACTTTGTCGCCGAGTGCGGGCAGGTTGTAGAAGGTGCTCATGGGCACCAGCACCTCGTAACCCACGCCGTTGCAGTCCACCAGCAGTTCCGGGGGGTTCTTTTCGGCCAGCAGGCCCGAGATGCGTCCAATCATGGGCAAATCTTAGCAGTCGTGCCCGCCCGCCCGCTGACTTGAATATCGGGGGACAATCACCCATCTGTCTGTGTTACGCCGGTTCTGACCGGTCCAACCGCCCGGAAAGCCTGCATTTGATCCTCCGACACACCTTCACCCCGCCCAACAACACGCGCATGGGCCATCTGTGCGGACCCATGGACGCCCACATCCGCACCATCGAGGCCGCGCTGCAGGTGACGATTGCGCACCGCTTCGAGCAGTTCAAGATTGACGGCCCCAAGGCCAAGGCCCAGCAGGCGCTGGAGGTGCTGCAGGCGCTGTATGAAATGGCGCAGCGGCCCATCCCCGAAGAAACCGTGCAACTGATGCTGGCCGGCGACAGCGCCCTGTCCACCGCGCCCGACGGCAGTGCCGCGCTGTCGACCCGGCGCGCCGACCTGCGCGCGCGCACCGTGAACCAGGGCATGTACCTGGACAACATCGCCAGCCACGACATCACCTTCGGCATCGGCCCGGCCGGCACCGGCAAGACCTACCTGGCGGTGGCCTGCGCGGTCGATGCGCTGGAGCGCAGCGCGGTGCAGCGCATCGTGCTGACGCGGCCCGCGGTGGAAGCCGGCGAGCGCCTGGGCTTTTTGCCGGGCGACCTGAACCAGAAGGTCGACCCCTATTTGCGGCCGCTGTACGACGCCTTGTACGAACTCATGGGATTCGAGCGCGTGCAGAAGGCCTTCGAGCGCCAGCAGATCGAGATCGCGCCGCTGGCCTTCATGCGCGGCCGCACGCTGAACCATGCGTTTGTGATCCTCGACGAGGCGCAGAACACCACGCCCGAGCAGATGAAGATGTTTCTGACGCGTATCGGTTTCGGCGCCAAGGCGGTGATCACCGGCGACGTCAGCCAGGTCGATTTGCCGCGCACCCAGCTCAGCGGGCTGATCGACGCCGAACGGGTGCTCAAACGGGTCAAGGGCATTGCCATCACGCGCCTGACCAGCGCCGACGTGGTGCGCCATCCGCTGGTGGCGCGCATTGTTGATGCCTACGACGGCTACACCCCGAAAACGCCGCGCGGCGATGACACCGAAGTGGTGCTGCCGGTGGCGCGGCCCAGCCGGACCAAAAGCCGCAATGGTTCTTAAACATGGCGCTTAAGCAGCTCAGCCTGTCGCTGCAGTTCGGCGACATCAGCGACGCCAGACGGCACCGCGCCGCCTTGCCGCGCCACAGCGTGACGCGCTGGATCCGCCATGCGCTGGACAGCGACGCCGAGATCACCGTGCGTATCGTCGATGCCGAAGAAGGCCGGGCGCTGAACCGCAGCTACCGGCAAAAAGACTACGCGACCAATGTGCTGACCTTCGACTACACCCCCGCGCCGCTGGTGACGGCCGACCTGGTGCTGTGCGCGCCGGTGGTGGCCAGGGAGGCGCGCGAGAACCGCAAAACCCTGAAGGACCACTATGCGCACCTGCTGGTGCACGGCGTGTTGCATGCGCAGGGCTGGGACCACGAGACCGGTGAAAGTGATGCCGAGGCCATGGAAGCGCGCGAGGCAGAAATCCTGGCCAGGCTCGGCATTGCCAATCCTTACCGCTGACATTTTTGGGTCAAATCAGCCTCCGGCCCTTGATTGACGAGCGCAGGCAGCTATTGAATCCATAGCAGATCCGGCACCGCGGCGGACTGCCGGCGCTCCCCTACACTTGCCGCATGGAGATTTACATGGTCGGCGGCGCGGTCCGCGATGCCTTGCTGGGCTTGCCGGTGCAGGACCACGACTGGGTGGTGGTCGGCGCCACGCCGGAAGCCATGGCCGCCCAAGGCTACCTGCCGGTGGGCAAGGATTTCCCGGTGTTTTTGCACCCCGACACGCGCGAGGAGTACGCGCTGGCGCGCACCGAACGCAACACCGCGCGCGGCTACCGCGGCTTCGAGATCCACGCGGCGCCCGACGTCACGCTGGAGCAGGACCTGGCGCGGCGCGACCTCACGATCAATTCCATCGCTGCGCCTGCCCGTCCGGCACGGGTCGGCGCCGGATTCGAGCCCGATCTGGCGGCCCTGGTCGATCCCCATGGCGGGCAGGCCGATCTGCAAGCGCGGGTGCTGCGCCATGTGACCGGCGCTTTCCGCGAAGACCCGGTGCGCATCCTGCGCCTGGCGCGTTTTGCCGCGCGTTTTGCGGACTTCACGGTGGCGCCGGAAACCCTGGCACTGATGCGCGAGATGGTGGCGGACGGCGAGGCCGACGCGCTGGTGGCCGAACGCGTCTGGCAGGAACTGGCGCGCGGCCTGATGGAGGACACGCCGTCCCGCATGTTCGAGGTGCTGCGCAGCTGCGGCGCGCTCAAGAGGCTGCTGCCTGAAGTGGACCGGCTCTGGGGCGTGCCGCAACGCGCCGAGTACCACCCCGAAGTCGACACTGGCGTGCACCTGATGATGGTGCTGGACATGGCGGCGCGCCTGAAGGCTCCGCTGGCCGTGCGTTTCGCCTGCTTGGGTCACGATCTCGGCAAGGGCACGACACCGGTCGACATGTTGCCGCGCCACATCGGCCATGAGGAGCGCAGCGCGCGCCTGCTCAAGGGCGTGTGTGAGCGGCTGCGCGTGCCGACCGACTGCCGCGAGCTCGGCGAGGTGGTGGCGCGCGAGCACGGCAACATCCACCGCAGCGCGGAGTTTGGCGCCGCTGCGCTGGTGCGGTTGCTGGAACGCTGCGATGCGTTTCGCAAGCCGCAGCGTTTCGGCGAGGTGCTGCTGGCCTGCGAGTGCGACGCGCGCGGCCGGCTCGGGCTGGAGGACTCGCCTTACCCGCAGCGCGGGCGCTTGGGGCGGGTGTTGCAGGCAGCGCAGTCGGTGGCGACCGAACCGGTGGCGCAGGCCGCGCAGTCGGCCGGCCTGTCCGGCCCCAAAATCGGCGAGATGATCCACGGCGCCCGGGTGAAGGCGGTGCAGCAGGCACTGGACGCCGGCGCGGACTGAGGGCTGCAGGCGCGCGGCGCAAACACGGCGCCGGCCTACATGCTGCTGGCAAGGATTCTGCTAAGGTTGCTTCAATGCATATGCCTCAAGAAATGCTTCCGCGCATCACCGCCCGCACAGCGCTTTTTCTGGACTTCGACGGAACGCTGGTGGAAATTGCGTCCCACCCCGATGCGGTGAAGATTTCCCCCACGCTGACCAGCACGCTGGCAGCCCTGTACGGGCAGCTCGATGGCGCGCTGGCGCTGGTGTCGGGACGACGCCTGCTGGATCTCGACGGTTTTCTGGCGCCGCTGCAACTGCCGGCGGCGGTGGAACACGGCGCGCAGCGCCGCAACGCCCAGGGCCAGCTGATCAGTGCACCGGCCGCCGACCTGCGCCATGTGCTCGCCGCTGCCGAGGGTCTGGCCCGGCAGTATCCCGGCCTGCAACTCGAACATAAAAACCTGGCAGTCAGCCTGCACTACCGCCACGCGCCCGAACTGGAGGCCCTGTGCCTGCAGGTGATGCAGGCCGCGGTCGCCCAAAGCAGCGGCCTGCAACTGATGCAGGGCAAATGTGTGATCGACCTCAAGCTGACCGGTTTCAGCAAGGGCACGGCGATTGCAGACTTCATGACCGAAGCGCCGTTTGCCGGGCGTGTCCCGGTGTTTGCGGGCGACGACGTGACCGACGAAGACGGCTTCCGGGCGGTCCAGAATGTTGGCGGGCACGCGGTCAAGGTCGGCCCCGGCGCCACCAGCGCGCGCTACCGCTGCGCCGGCGTGCCCGAGATGGCCACCTGGCTGCAGTCGGCGCTGGTTCCCTCCCTGGCGTCACGCGCCGAAAGTTTGCCCTCATGAGTGCTTCGAGTTCCTCTTCATCATCCGCTGCAGTGGATGGCGCCAACACCTTTGCCGCGCCTGCGCCGCCTTCGCTCTCGCTGGGGGTGATCGGCAACTGCGCCTTCAGCGGGCTGGTCGATGCCCGTGCGCGTATTGTCTGGTGCTGCCTGCCGCGTTTCGATGGCGATCCGGTCTTCAATGCGTTGCTGGACACCAGCGACAAGGGCAGCGCTTTTGCGATCGAGATCGAGAACTTCTCGCACAGCAAGCAATGGTACGAACACAACACCGCGGTGCTGCGCACCCAGCTGTTCGACACCAGCGGCCAGGCCATCGAAATCACCGACTTTGCGCCGCGCTTTTACCGGCGCTCGCGGTTTTTCCGTCCCATGACCCTGGTGCGCCGTGTGCGCCCCATTCACGGCGCGCCGCGTATCCGGGTCTCGCTGGACATTCGTTACGACTGGGGCCGCAGCAAGCCGGCCATCACGCATGGCAGCAACCACCTGCGCTACGTCGGTGATGCGCTGACGCTGCGCCTGAACACCGACGCGCCGATTGCCCATCTGCTGTCGCGCCAGCCTTTTGTGCTGACGCGGGAGCACAACTTCCTGCTCGGCGCCGACGAGTCGCTGGCCGACGGCATTGCCGACACCGCGCGCCTGTTCGAGGAAGAAACCCTGAGCTACTGGCGCAAGTGGAGCCAGCGCCTGCACCTGCCGCTGGAGTGGCAGGAGGCGGTGATCCGCGCAGCCATCACGCTCAAGCTTTCGCTGTTCGAGGACACCGGCGCCATCGTCGCCGCCATGACCACCAGCATCCCGGAAGCGCCCAACAGCGGCCGCACCTGGGACTACCGTTTCTGCTGGCTGCGTGATGCCTTTTTTGTGGTGCGGGCGCTCAACAGCCTGTCCGAAGTCGGCACCATGGAAGATTACCTGCGCTGGCTCAGCAACGTGGTGGTGCAGGCCGGTGGCGGCCACATCCAGCCGCTGTATGGCATCGGCCTGGAGCGCGAACTGCCGGAGGCCACCTATGATCACCTGGGCGGCTACCGCAACATGGGGCCGGTGCGTGTCGGCAACCAGGCGCAGGAGCATTTCCAGCACGATGTGTACGGCAATGTGGTGCTGGGCGCGGCCCAGGCCTTCCACGACCACCGCTTGCTGCACCGCGCCGGTGAGGACGAGTTTTTGCGGCTGGAAGCGGTCGGCGAGCAGGCCGTGCGCAACTACGACAAGCCCGACGCCGGCATGTGGGAGTTGCGCACACGCGCCCGCGTGCACACCTCGTCGGCGCTGATGTGCTGGGCCGCCTGCGACCGCCTCGGCAAGATCGCCGTGACGCTGAAGCAGCCGGACCGCGCGATTTACTGGCACGGCCATGCCAACACCATGCGCGAGCGCATCCTGCGCGAATCCTGGAGCGAGGAGCGCCAGGCCTTCGCCGAAAGTTTCGGTGGCCGCGACCTCGACGCCAGCGTGCTGCTGATGATCGAGGTCGGTTTTATCGACGCTAAAGACCCGCGTTTTGTCGCCACTGTCGACGCGCTGGAAAAACACCTGTGCGACGGCCCCTACATGCGGCGTTACGAAGCCCCCGACGACTTCGGCAAACCGGAAACCGCCTTCAACATCTGCACCTTCTGGCGCATCGACGCGCTGGCCCGTATCGGCCGCAAGGCGCAGGCGCGCGAGATTTTCGAAACCATGCTGGCGGCGCGCAACCACGTCGGCCTGCTGTCCGAAGACACGCATCCGGTGACCGGCGAGATGTGGGGCAATTTCCCGCAGACCTACTCGATGGTCGGCATCATCAATGCCGCCGTGCGTCTTTCAGCGCCGTGGGATTCGCAAGTATGAGCAGGCTGGTTGTGGTTTCGAATCGGGTAGCCGATCCGCGCAAGACCGCGGCCGGGGGCCTGGCGGTGGCGCTCGGAGATGCGCTGTCCGCCAACGGCGGGCTGTGGTTCGGCTGGAGCGGCACGATTGTCGAGGGCGGCTCTCCCGGCGAGGGCGAGATGCATACCCAGCAGGCCGGCAACGTCACCCTGAGCACGGTGGACCTGTGCCGGGAAGACCACGACAGCTACTACCTGGGCTACAGCAACGGCGTGCTCTGGCCGGTGTTTCACTACCGGCTTGACCTGGCGGACTTCGACGCCGGCTTCATCGGCGGTTACCGGCGCGTCAACCAGATGATGGCGCGCAAGCTGATGCCGCAGCTGTTGCCCGACGACATCATCTGGGTCCATGACTACCACCTGATCCCGCTGGCGGCCGAACTGCGCGCCATGGGTTGCCGCAACCGCATCGGTTTCTTTTTGCACATCCCGCTGCCGCCGCCGCTGATCCTGGCGGCGATTCCGCAGCACGAGTGGCTGATCCGCTCGCTGTTTGCCTATGACCTCGTGGGTTTTCAGGCGCAGACTGACGTGGATCACTTTTCACGTTACGTCGGCCAGGAAGTCGGCGCCGAAGCCATGGACAAACACCAGTTCCGCGCCTTCGGGCGCACGGTGCATGCCCAGGCTTTCCCGATCGGCATCGACGTCGATGAGTTTGCTGCGCTGACCCACGGCAAGGACGCGCGCGACATGTTCGACAGCATGAAGGACGAATATTCGCGCCGCCGCCTGTTGCTGGGCGTGGAGCGGCTCGACTATTCGAAGGGATTGCCGCAGCGCCTGCGCGCATTCCGCCAGTTGCTGCAGCAGTACCCGGAAAACCTCAACAGCGCCACGCTGATCCAGATCGCTTCACCGAGCCGCGAGGCACTGGACACCTATTCCGGCCTGCGCCAGGAGCTCGAAAGCCTGTGCGGTTCGATCAACGGCGACTATGGCGAACTCGACTGGATGCCGGTGCGTTACATCCATCGCAACGTGGCGCGCAAGCGCCTGCCGGGCCTGTATCGCGTGGCCAGCGTGGCCCTGGTCACGCCGCTGCGTGACGGCATGAACCTGGTGGCCAAGGAATTTATTGCGGCACAGGACCCGGCCGACCCCGGCGTGCTGGTGCTGTCGCGTTTTGCCGGCGCGGCCGAGCAGCTCAAGGAAGCGCTGCTGGTCAATCCCTACGACACGCACGGCACGGCCGAAAGCATACAGATCGCCCTGCAGATGCCGCTGTCCGAACGCCAGAAACGCCACCAGAAACTGCTCGAACGCATCCGGCAGCAGGACGTGCACTGGTGGCGCAGGACGTTCCTGGAAACGCTCACCGGGATGGATCCGGGCTGATCGGGCGTGCGGCGTCGTCGGCTTTTGCCGGGGCGCTGGCAGAAGATGGCGAAGTGTGTAACTATTCTGTACACATCCGGAACGGCCATGACCCCACGCAATTATCTCAACCGCCCGCTGGCCGAGGGCATACGCACCATCGGTTTTCGCAAGTGGTATGAACGCGAGCTGCTGTCCAGCCATGCGCACATGCTGCTGGCCCTGCTCAGCACGATTGCACTGATGGCCACGCTGGAGCTGTTTCAGGGAGGCAACCTGGGCGACAAGCTGCTCAATGTGGTCCTGTTCATCCTCAGTGGTGCGCTGGCACTGTGGTCCCTGCGGCGCTACCTCTACCTGCTGTCGCACGCCGAGACCGTGGCCGACCAGGCCAATTGCCCGCAATGCAGCGAGTACGGCCGCCTGACCGTGGTGGAAGAAGACCGCCGCAATGGGCAGTTGCTGGTGCGCTGCCGCAAGTGCGGCCACGAGTGGACGCTGCTGCCCTGAGCCGCGCGGCGCACCGCCGTCAGATCACCAGCGCCAGGGCCGCGTAGTCGCCGACCTGGTTGCCGAGCCCTGCGGGCACCACCTCGACACCGTCAGTCAACGCCGGCAGCCTGCCGCTGATCTGCGCCTGCAGGCGCGGCAGCAAATGGTCGCGATGGTGCCAGAACACGCTGCCGCCCACGCTGATGCGCTGCAGGTCCAGCGTCACCACCAGGTTGTACAGCGCGCGGCCCATGACCCGGCACAGATCGTCCACCACCGCCACCGCCTGCGCTTGTCCCGCGCGCGCGGCTTCCAGCAGGCCGGCCGCATCGTCATAACCCAGCGGCGCAAAACGCCGCGGCATGGCGTTGCCGGCCACCAGGGCTTCGAGGTCGCCGATGTTGCCGCAGCCGCACAGGGCGTCGTTGTTGTCACTGACAAACATGTGGCCGGCATGGCCGGCGTTGCCGTTTTTCCCGTGCAACGGTCGGCCATCCACACAAAGCCCGACGCCGATGCCGGTGCTCCAGGTCACATAGGCGCAGTGGTCCAGGCCCTGCAACGCGCCCCAGCGGCGCTCGGCTTCCAGTGCGGCAATGCCGTCGTTTTCTATCCGTACCCGGGGGAAGGCAGCACGCAGCGGTGCCTCGAGCACGGCGCTGGTCCAGGTGTTGGGCAAACCGCGCGCCGCGCCGGCCAGGCCGCCGCAGATGTTGGGCGCCGCCAGTTCGATGTTTCCCTGGTTCAGCACAAAGGGTCCGCAGGACGCGACCCCCACGGCAGCGACGTCGCCCCGGCGGACCTGCGCCGCCTCGCAACTGGCGTCCAGCATGCGAAGCACCTGCTGCGCCAGCGCGTCGTGTTTACCTTGCTTGGCCGTGGCTTCGACCTGTCGCCCCTGGATGCCGTGCTGGTTCACGATGCTCACCGCGATCTTGGTGCCGCCGATGTCCACACAGGCCACCGGGGCGGCACCGGCGGGAAGGCGACTATCCGGCGTGGTCAATGTGGGGCTTGGGTTCATGCGGGCCGTGTTCCGGGGGGCTCAGATCAGCTTGCTGATCAGGCTGGCCAGCATGCTCAGGAGGATGGTGGTGGTCAGCGGGATGAACCATTCGCGGCCAAACAGCTTGAAGCGGAAGTCGCCCGGCATTTTTCCGAAGCCGAGCTTTTGCAGCAGGGGTGTGAACCAGCTGATCAGGATCAGCGCCAGGAAAATCACCAGCATCCAGCGAATCATGAGGCTAGTTTAGGGCCTGCCCGGCCCGGGGGTTGAAGGACATTCGCCCGCTTGAGCGAGGGCTGCGCTTGTCATCCCGGACTTGATCCGGGATCCATGTTGGCTGGCTCTAGCCGGGTGGTCCGCCAACAAGCCGGGGGTTGCCCGGCAGCAACTCACTTTCTTTTGCTTCGCCAAAAGAAAGTAAGCAAAGAAAAGGCGACCCTGCTGTCTGCGACCCTCCTTCGCTGGCGCTGCGGAGGGTAACCTGCGGTGCTCGGTCCAGCCGGGGCCGGGCTCGAACTCGCTTCGCTCAGACAATCGCCCGTCCTGATCCGTCTGGCCCTGCGCGCCTCGGCGCATACAGAAGGGTGGGGAAGAAAACCAATACCCAAATACCGGACTCCGTTCGGAGTCCTTGAAGCGCGTATCGCTTCAAGGACGGGAATCCCAACGAACGGTCAAGTTTGCACGCGAGCGCAGCGCACGCGGCCAAATGAGGCTCCCTTCTCTCGCCCAGCGGGGCGAGGGAAGGGCGGGGGGTTGGGAGTGGGGAGTCAAGTCCTGCTGTCACTCGCGGACCACAGGGTCAGCGCGATACAAAAGTTGCTACGAATTTGATAGCTGCCCACGCTTGTTATTCAAGGGCTAAAGGCAGTTTTGGCTCAAACTTTGCGCGTTTGACACTGAAAAAAGCCTTGACGTTCCTGACATTGGCATCGCTGGTGAACAGGCGCTGCGCCAGCGCCAGGTAGGCCGGCATGTCGCGCACATGCAGCACCAGCACGAAGTCCGGGCCGGGAGAGACGCGGTAACACTGCTGAACCGCGTCGTCCTGCACGGCGCGGGCCTCGAAGGCCGCCAGCTCTTCGGCACCCTGGCGGTCCAGCGTGATTTCGGTGATGGCACTCAGCCCATGGCCGAGGGTGGCGGCCATTTTTTCGAGGGACAACACGGCAATCTGCCGCTCGATCAGCCCGGCTTCCTGCAGCCGCTTGACGCGCCGCAGGCAGGTGGGCGGCGACACGTGGGCCAGCTCAGCCAGCGCCTGGTTGGACAGCGACGCGTCGCGTTGCAACTGGTCCAGGATGCGCAGGTCGGCGCTGTCAAGCGTCGGAAGTCTGTCTGCCGATTGTGAATTCATTGGTGATAAGTTTGATGATTATGAAATAAATCGATATTAACCAAAAAATATGAAATTAAAATTCAATATTTACCAAAATATGTAGATTTATTTTTAAGGCATCTCACTACCATCCATCATCTTCCGTCAAAAGGACCCGCTTATGTGTGGCATCGTCGCTTCTGTTTCTACCCGCAACATCGTTCCCATCCTGGTGCAAGGCCTGCAGCGCCTGGAGTACCGGGGCTACGACTCCTGCGGCGTCGCCGTGTATGCCGATGGGCTCAAGCGTGCGCGCAGCACCTCACGCGTGGCCGAACTGATGGAGCAGGTGAGCACGGACAAACTCGAAAGCGGTACCGGCATCGCCCACACGCGCTGGGCCACGCATGGCGCGCCCGCCGTGCACAACGCCCACCCGCACTTCAGCCACGGTAGCGGCGACGCTGCGCACAAACCCGGCAAGGTCGCGCTGGTGCACAACGGCATCATCGAGAACCACGACGAATTGCGCGCCGCGCTGCAGGCCAGGGGTTATGTGTTTTCCAGCCAGACCGACACCGAGGTCATCGTGCACCTGATGGACAGCCTGTATGACGGCGACCTGTTCGAAGCCCTCAAGGCTGCTACGCGCCAGTTGCACGGCGCCTACGCGATTGCCGCCTTTTGCAAGGACGAACCGCACCGCGTGGTCGGCGCGCGTGCCGGCTCGCCGCTGATCCTGGGCGTGGGCAAGGACAAGGCCGAGAACTTCCTGGCCAGCGACGCGATGGCGCTGGCCGGCGTGACCGACCAGATCCTGTACCTGGAAGAAGGCGACCTGGTGGATATCCAGCTCGGCAAGTACTGGGTCATCGACCGCGAGCACAAGGCCGTGCAGCGCGAGGTCAAGACCGTGCAGGCGCACAGCGGCGCGGCCGAGCTCGGCCCCTACCGCCATTACATGCAAAAGGAAATTTTCGAGCAGCCACGCGCCATCGGCGACACGCTCGAAGGCATCGCCGGCATCACCCCCGAGCTGTTCGGCGACGACGCGTTCCGCGTCTTCAAGGACATCGACTCGGTGCTGATCCTGGCCTGCGGCACCAGCTACTACAGCGGTTGCGCCGCCAAGTACTGGCTCGAATCGATTGCGGGCATCCCGACCCAGGTCGAGGTCGCCAGCGAATACCGTTACCGGACTTCGGTGCCGAATCCGAAGTCGCTGGTGGTCACCATCACCCAGAGCGGCGAGACGGCCGACACGCTGGCCGCGCTGCGCCATGCCCAGTCCATGGGCATGACCCAAACGCTGACCATCTGCAATGTATCGACCTCGGCGATGGTGCGTGAATGCAAGCTGGCCTACATCACGCGCGCCGGTGTCGAGATCGGCGTGGCCTCCACCAAGGCCTTCACCACGCAGCTGGCTGGCCTGTTTTTGCTGACCCTCGCGCTGGCGCAAAGCAAGGGCAAGCTCAGTGACGAAGAGGAAGCCGGGCACCTCAAGGCCATGCGGCATCTGCCGGCCGCGCTGCAGGCGGTGCTGGCGCTGGAGCCGCAGGTGATCGCCTGGGCCGAAGACTTCGCCAAAATGGAAAACGCACTGTTTCTCGGCCGCGGCCTGCCGTACCCGATCGCGCTCGAAGGCGCGCTCAAGCTCAAGGAGATCAGCTACATCCACGCCGAGGCTTACCCGGCCGGTGAACTCAAGCACGGACCGCTGGCGCTTGTCACGAGCGCCATGCCGGTGGTCACTGTCGCGCCCAACGACAGCCTGCTGGAAAAGCTCAAGAGCAACATGCAGGAAGTCCGCGCCCGCGGCGGCGTGCTCTACGTGCTGGCCGATGCCGATACCAAAATAGAAAGCGGCGAAGGCATCCACGTGATCCGCATGCCCGAGCACTACGGCGCGCTGAGCCCGCTGCTGCACGTGGTGCCGCTGCAATTGCTGGCCTACCACACAGCCGTAGCCCGCGGCACCGATGTTGACAAGCCGCGCAACCTGGCCAAATCAGTCACTGTGGAGTGACTGATTTGGAGGCGGCATGAAAATGCCGCGCGGCGCAGCCGCCAGGTTTTAGGCTTGGGGGAACACTCATGTCGCGCAGCGACGTGATGTGATCACCACAAACCGCGAAACCTGGCGAAGTCAGTGACCGTCGAATGACGGTCAGCGTGCCAAGCACGCCTCGCGGTTCGGTGGGCACTCACTTGCGAAGCAAGTTAGGTGACCGCACAAGTCCCTGCCGCAATCTTGCAAAAAGCGTGACCGTCGAATGACGGGCACGGCGCGCGCGAGCGATCAGACGACTTCGGGAGACAGTTCGTGGATGGCCTGGTAGTGGGTGAGGAACACCTGCCCGCTGAGGCCATGCAGGAATTCGGTGTTTTTCAGGCGGTCCATCACCGGCCCCTTGACCTCGGACAGGTGCAGCCGGACGCCGGCCCCGCGCAAGCGCTGGTCGATGGCTTCCAGGCTTTCCAGGGCGCTGGCATCGATGTCGTTGATGGCCGAGCACTGCAGCACCACATGCTCCAGGCCAGGGCGGTCGGCGACCGCGTTGTTGATGCGGTCTTCCAGCGCCCGTGAATTGGCGAAATACAGGCTCTCGTCCACCCGCAGGCTCAGCACCCGCGGGCTCACCACCACGCTGTGGCGCTGCACATTGCGGAAATGTTCGGTGCCGGCGACCAGGCCCACCTCGGCCATGTGGGGGCGGCTGGTGCGGTAGAGGTAGAGCGCCAGGGACACGCCCACGCCCACCACCAGCCCGGTCTCCACACCGACGGTGAGTGTGGCCACCAGCGTGGCCAGCACGGCAATGAAGTCGGACTTGGCGTAGTGCCAGGTCTTGCGCAGGATGCTGAAGTCCACCAGCGACAGTACCGCCACCACGATGGTGGCGGCCAGCGTGGCCTGCGGCAGGTAGTACAGCGCCGGCGTGAGGAACAGCGAGGCCAGCGTGATGCCGAGGGCGGTGAATACGCCGGCCGCCGGTGTCTGCGCACCGGCATCGAAATTGACCACCGAACGGGCAAAACCACCGGTCACCGGGAATCCGCCGGTGAACGCGGCCGAGAGATTGCTCGAGCCGAGGGCCACCAGCTCCTGGTCGGGTTCGATGCGCTGGCGGCGTTTGGCCGCCAGGGTCTGGCCGACCGATACCGACTCGACGAAACCGACCACGCTGATGAGCAGGGCCGGCACCAGCAGTTGCTGCCACAGGCCGAGGTCCCACAGGGGCAGCGTGAACGGCGGCAGGCCCTGGGGCACGGATCCGACAATCTTCACACCCTGCGCCTGCCAGTCCAGGCCCCAGGTGAGCAGCGTGGTCACGGCAATCGCCGCCACCGGCCCGGTCTTGGCCACCACATCGGCCGCACGCGGCTTCATGCCGAGGCCTTGCAGCAGTGGCTTGAGGCCACTGCGCACCCAGAACAGGAAGGCAACCGTGACCCCACCGATGGCCAGAGTCAGGACGTGCACCTGACCGAGCTGCGACAGCAGCGACAGGCCCAGATCGACAAAGTTGTGCCCCTCGGCCTTCACGCCCATCAGCGTCTTGAGCTGGCTGGCCGCGATCAGGATGCCCGACGCCGAGATGAAGCCCGAGATGACGGGGTGGCTGAGGAAGTTGGCGAGAAAACCCAGGCGCAGCAGCCCCATGGCCAGCAGCAGCAGGCCCGAGAGGAAGGCCAGCGTGATGGCCACCGCCCAGTACTCTGGCGTGCCAGCCACGGCGTGCTGGCCGATGGCCGCCGCCGTCATGAGCGAGACCACCGCCACCGGCCCCACGGCCAGCACGCGGCTGGTTCCGAACACCGCATAAAGCAGCAGCGGCGCCACGCTGGCGTACAGGCCCACCTCGGGCGGCAGGCCCGCAAGCATGGCATAGGCCAGACTCTGCGGGATCAGCATGATGGTGACGATGAGCGCGGCCACGCTGTCGCTGAGCAGGGTCTCGCGCTTGTACGCGCGACCCCACTGCAACACGGGCAATGAAGGCAAACGCTGGCGCCAGCTGGATAGGGGGTTCATGGGGTCGGGTGTGTGCAGGCTGCGGGTATCAAGAATGCGAAGTCTGCGCGGGCGGCGTGACCCCGCTCAGGTTGTACCCGGCTTGGGCGGCTTTTTGAACCAGCGTGGGCCAGGGTTGCCGGTCGGCTTGCGACAGCGCCCACAGCGCCGCCGAACGCATGCCGCTGCGGCAGTACGCCAGCGTGGGTGCGGGCAGCTGGCTGAGCAGGGCGGCGAAGGCCTCGCCGTCGTCCGGGCTGACCCGACCCGAAACCACCGGCTGGTAGGCCAGGGTCAGGCCGGCCTGGCTGGATGCAAGCGCCAGTTCGCGGTGATCGAACTGGCCGGGGCTCTCTCCGTCCGGCCGGTTGCAGATGACGGATTTGAAGCCGGCGCGCGCAATCCCGGGCAGGTCGGCCGGCGAGATCTGTCCGGCGACCGCCACTGTTTCGGACAGCGGGACGAGCTTCAGGGACGTCATCTCAGGCTCCGATGCGCCGGCGCAGGCCGGAGCGCTCGGCGATTTCGAAGATCACCATGCCGACGATCATGGCCGCCACGAACAGCGCGGCCTTCATCTCGCCGGATGCCATGGAGACGATGCCCGGACCAGGGCAGAAACCCGCCAGGCCCCAGCCGGCACCGAAGGTCAGCCCACCGATGACCAGGCGTTTGTCGATCTGGCTCGACTTGGGCAGGTGCAAGGCCCCCCCCAGAAAGTTCGTGGTGCGTTTGCGGGCCAGCGCAAAGGCGAAGAAACCCACGGCAATGGCGCCGCCCATGACGAAGCCGAGGGACGGATCCCAGTTGCCGAACAGGTCCAGGAAGCCGAGCACCTTGCCCGGATCGGTCATGCCGGAGAGCAGCAGGCCCAGGCCGAACAGCAGGCCTACAAAAAATTCGGTGATGCGGTGCATGTGTGTGCTCCTTACAGAATGTGGCGAACCACGAAGACCATGGCGAAGCCCGCGCCCATGAAGGCGAGCGTGGCAACGAGCGAGCGGGGCGACAGGCGCGAGAGCCCGCAGACGCCATGTCCGCTGGTGCAACCGGAGCCGTAGCGCGTGCCCAGGCCGACCAGCAAGCCGGCGGCGGCGATGGCGGCGAAACCCGCGTCAATGCGTGGCGCCTGCATGAAACCTTCAGGCGCCAGCAGGCCATACACCAGCGGCGCGGCCAGCATGCCCAGCAGGAAGGCGATGCGCCAGCCGGCGTCACCCGCCTTGGGTGGCAACAGGCCGCCCAGAATGCCGCTGATTCCCAGCACCCGGCCGTTGACCAGGATGAAGAAGGCCGAGGCGACGCCCAGCAGAATGCCGCCGGACAGCGATGCCCACGGCGTGAAATTGGCCCAATCGATGGTCATGGCTTACTCCTTGTCAAAAATACAAAATTGTTCGTACAGCACCTGCATCACGGCCAGCGCCTCGGGGCTGGTCAGCGCATAGTGGATGTTTTTTCCCTCGCGGCGGGTGCTCACCAGGTCCTCGTCGCGCAGCACGGTGAGCTGCTGCGACAAGGTCGGTTGCACGATGCCCAGCAAGGCTTCGAGCTCGCCCACGCGCCGCTCCCCCTGCGACAGCTGGCACAGGATCAACAGCCGGTCCGGGTTGGCCAGCACTTTCATCAGGCGACAGGCGCGGTCTGCGGCCGTCTGCATTTGTTCCAGGTCCATCAGGACGTTGTTCATCGATGTTTCCTTCCGTTTCATTGAGGCTGCGCAACGCGGCCCCGGGTCATGACGAGAATATATTGACAAACAATCTATTTGTCAATATATTATCAATAACTTATTTAAAGGGACCTCTCATGACATCCTTTCAGACCCCAACCGCCCAACCCCAGGTACATGGCCTTTTTGATCCCGCCACCTGGACCGTGACCTATGTGGTGCACAGCGGCGCCGGCAGCGACTGCGCCATCATCGATTCGGTGCTCGACTACGACCCGAAGTCGGGCCGCACGCAGCACGTTTCGGCCGACAAGGTGGTCGACTACGTGCGTGCCAACGACCTGAAGGTGCAATGGATCCTGGAAACCCATGCCCACGCCGACCACCTCTCGGCCGCGCCCTACCTGCGGGCCCAGCTGGGCGGAAAGATCGGTATCGGCGGCAACATCACCCAGGTGCAAAAGGTGTTCAAGGGCGTATTCAACCTGGAGCCTGGCTTCAAGCAGGACGGCTCGCAGTTCGACCACCTGTTTCAGGAGGGTGAGGTCATCCCGCTGGGCCCACTCGCGGGTGAGGTGCTGTTGGTGCCTGGCCACACGCCGGCCTGCGCGGCCTACCGCTTCGGCGATGCGGTGTTTGTTGGCGACACCCTGTTCATGCCCGACGTGGGCACCGCACGCTGTGATTTTCCGGGCGGCGATGCGCGCGCGCTCTACGCCTCCACGCGCAAGCTGCTGAGCCTGCCGCCCCAGACGCGGCTGTTCATGTGCCACGACTACCCGCCCAACGACCGGCCGGTGGCCTTCGAGACCACGGTGGCCGAGCAGCGTGCGAAGAACATCCATGTCCACGATGGCGTGAGCGAGGACGAGTTCGTGGCGATGCGCACCAAACGCGATGCCACCCTGGAAATGCCCACGCTGATCCTGCCCTCGGTGCAGGTCAACATCCGCGCCGGTGAGTTGCCGCCCAAGGAAGACAACGGCGTGGCTTATCTGAAGATCCCGCTGAACGCCCTGTGACCCATCCACCGCACGCATCGAAGGCAAGACCATGACGACCGCTTCCGTTTCGCTCCAGCAGCAAGCCGACTACCGCTTCGAGATCCGTTTCGGAGGCGACATCCCGGTCCTGATCGCCGACGAACCAGCACCGCTGGGCAACGGGGAAGGCCCTTCCCCTGCGCAGTTGCTGTGTGCCTCCGTGGGCAACTGCCTGAGCGATTCACTGCTGTTTGCCCTGCGCAAGTTCAAGCAGGCGCCGGATCCCCTGCGCTGCGAGGTGAGCGCGGACATCGGGCGCAATCCGGAAGGCCGGCTGCGGATTCTCGCCATCCACGCCACCCTCACGCTCGGGGTGGCGGCGAGTTCGCTCGAACACCTGGACCGCGCGCTGGCGCAATTCGAGGAATTCTGCACCGTCACGCAAAGCGTCCGCCAGGCCCTGCCGGTGCGGGTCACCGTCATCGACGCCGAAGGCCGCACGCTGCGCGATCAGACCTGATCCGGGCGGCGCTTCAGCCCTTGCCCAGCGGCGGCCGGCCGAACAGCGTGGAGGCGTTGCTGACCGGTCCGAGCTGCGCCGCCGAGTCCAGCAGCGCCGGAGCGAGTTCGTGCATACGGGCGCTGTCCAGCCGCGAACGCGGGCCCGCAATGCTGATGACACCGATCACCTCGCTGCGCCGGAACACCGGGGCGGCCATGGCGGCCATGCCCGGAGCGAACACCTCGTCGATCATGGCGTAGCCGCGCACACGCGCCGCATGCAGAAAACCCAGCAAGGCCTTGAGGGTGGTGGGGGCCTTGGGGCCGTACTCGGCCGGCAGGCCGAATCCCTGGCGCGACACCAGTTCCAGCGCCCGCTCGTCGCTCAGGCTCATGAGCCAAGCATGGCCGGATGCCGTGCAGGACAGCCGTGCATCCATGCCCATGTCCGGGTCATAACGCAGCCCGGTCTGCCGCATGCCCTGCGATTTGGCGACCCAGGTCAGGCGATCGTCATCGACGATGGACAGGCGCACCAGCTCACCCGAGCTTTGGGCCAGCCGCTCCAGCAGCGGCTCGGCGACGTCGACAATCCCCGCGCTGCTCAAAAAGCCCAGTCCCAGCGACACCATTTTCAGGGTCAGCACGTAGTCGCCCTGCTTGCGCGCCTGGCGCACATAACCGCGCTGCTGCAGATCCGCAAGCAGGCGGTGGCAGGCGCTCAGCGGAATGTCCAGTTCTGCGGCGATCAGCGAAAGCGGCAGACCTTCCGGATAACGGGTCAGGTGTTCCAGCACGGCCAGGCCACGTTGAAGGGCGATGTTCATTTTGTATGATGGAACGGTTTTCCAGTTTGGAAACATTTTCCCATGTGGCCCGCAAAATTGCCAGCAATTGAGCACATGGCCTGATGGCGTATCCCCCGGAGACAAGCCTTGACCCGTAATTTCACTGACCTGGTTCATGCCGCATGAGCCGCACTTTTTACGTCCTGAACGGCCCCAACCTGAACCTGCTGGGAGTGCGTGAACCCCAGTTGTACGGCAGCACCACACTGGCCGAAGTGGAACAGCTGTGCCGCAGCGTGGCGCAGGAGCTGGGGTATGCATGCGAGTTCCGCCAGACCAACCACGAAGGGGTTTTGGTCGACTGGGTGCAGGAAGCGCGCGAGAACGCCGCCGCAGTGGTCATCAACCCGGCCGGCCTGTCCTTCCGCTCCATCCCGCTGCTGGATGCCCTCAAGACGCTGGACCAGCCGATTGCCGAAGTCCACATCACCAACATCCACAGGCGCGATGCCTTGTACCAGCACTCGCTGGTGTCGCTGGCCGCCACGGGCGTCATCTGCGGTTTCGGTCCGTTCGGCTACGAGATGGCCTTGCGGGCGCTGGCGCAGCGCCTGGCCCCCGGGTAAAGCCCAGTGCGCCAAACCGGTTTTCCGCGTTATTTCATTTCAGCCAACACATCAAAGGAGACAACCATGAACCATTCCATCCAGCGTCGCACCCTTCTCGGCACGGGTGCCGCCCTTGCCGCCACAGCCGCACTGCCCGCCTGGGCACAAGCGCCGGCCACCATCCGTTTCGCCGCCGTGTTTTCCGACAAGGACATACGCGCGGAGATGATGAACCAGTTCGCCAAAGAGGTCGCCGCCGACTTCAAGCTCGAGATGCACCTGAATTCCACGCTGTTCCGCCAGGGCACGGAGCTGGTGGCGCTGCAGCGCGACAACCTCGAGATGGGCAACATTTCGCCGCAGGACATTTCCAAGCAGATACCGGCCTGGTCGCTGCTGACCTCCGCCTACCTGTTCCGCGACGCCAACCACCTGAACCAGTTCTTCGCCAGCGAGCAGGGCGCGCAGATGAAGAAAATGGTGGAAGACCAGCTCAAGGTGAAGATCCTTGGTCCCACTTTCTTCGGAACGCGTCACGTGGGCCTGAAGGGCAAGAAGAAGATCAACACCCCGGCCGACCTGGCCGGCGTGAAGCTGCGCATGCCACCGGGCGATGCCTGGCAACTTCTGGGCCGGTCCCTGGGCGCCAACCCCACACCCATGGCTTATGCCGAAACCTACACCGGCCTGCAAAGCGGCGCCATCGACGGCCAGGACAACCCGCTGCCCAACGTGCAGAACATGAAGTTCAACGAAGTCATGGGCCAGCTGGTGCTGACCTCGCACCTGGTCGGCTTTGACCTGCTGACGGTCAACATGAAGACCTGGAACAGCCTGTCGCCCGCGAAGCAGCGCGCCTTCCAGGCCGCTGCCGACAAGGCCATTGCCTGGAGCACGGCCGAGCACCAGAAACGCGAAGCCGAACTGGCCGAGAGCTTCCGCAAGGGCGGGCTCGACGTCTACGTGCCCAACATCAACGCCTTCCGTGATTACGCGCAAAAGGTCTACCTGGCATCCGACGAAGCCAAGACATGGCCGGCCGGCATGCTGGCGCAAATCAACGCCATGAAGTAGGCGTCTCCCGACGCGACTGCGGCGCTTCTCAAGGGGGCGAGATCCGCGGCTCCGGATCGACCTGCGTCGATCTGGACGGGTCGAGCGGTGCCTGCTTCTGGCAGGCACGCGGCCTGCAAGGCCCACCCGCGGCTCGGCCAGGCCGGTTCCGCGATGGCACTACCATATGTGCTTGCAAGGCGTGCCGGGTGGTGCGCCACTGAAAGGGGACGATGTTCGATCACATTCTCAAGCCGCTGCACCGCTTCGCCGAAGCGGTGGCGGCCGGCCTGCTGGCGATTATTTTTGTCGCCTTCCTGGTGCAGATCGTGATGCGTTACGTCTTCAACGCGCCGGTCGGCTGGACCACCGAACTGTCGCTCGCGGCCTGGCTGTGGCTGGTGCTGTGGGGCGCGGCCTTTGTGCTCAAGGATGACGAGGAGATCCGCATCGACCTGCTCACCGCGCGCGCCAGCCATCGCACGCGCCGGGTGGTCGGCGCCATTGTTGCGCTGGCCATCATCGTGCTGTTCGGCCTGTCGCTGCCAGGCGCGTGGAGTTATGTCACCTTCATGAAGGTCGAAAAAAGCTCCTATCTCGGTGTCCGCATGGACATCACCTATTCCATCTACATTGTTTTCGTCGTGGCGGTCATCCTCCGCGCCGTACGCCAGCTGGTACGCGGGCCTGAAAAAACCGCCGGCGACATGCCGTCCTCCGCCTCCGCCTTATGAATTTCACGAGTCCCTTTTCGCTGGCGCTGGTTGCCATCGTCGCCCTGAGCCTGCTCGGCGCGCCCATCGGCCTGGCCATGATCGCCGGTTCCGTTCTTTACCTGTACATGAAGGGCATGGACGTGGGCGCCGCTGCCGAGCAACTGCTCAACGGCACCTACTCCAGCTTTTTGCTGCTGGCGGTCCCGTTGTTCATTCTCGCTGCCACTTTCATGAGCACGGGCAGCGTGATGGACCGCTTGCTGCGCTTTTGCAATGCCATCGTCGGCCGCTTTCCCGGCGGCCTGGCACAGGTCAACGTGCTGCAAAGCGTGGTGTTCGCCAGCATGTCGGGTTCGGCGCTGGCCGACGCCGCCGGTTCCGGCAAGATCATGCAGGCGATGATGACGCGTGGCGGCAAGTACACGCCGCCTTTTGCCGCGGCACTCAGCGCCGTGTCCTCGGTGATCGGGCCGATTCTTCCGCCCTCGATACCCATGGTGCTGTACGCGCTGGTGTCGGGCACATCCATCGGCTACCTGTTCATCGGCGGGGTGCTGCCCGGCCTGCTGCTGGGTGCGGTGCAGATGGTGCTGATCTATTTCCAGGCCAAGCGGCGCGGCTTCCCGGTGGAAGACAGGGTTCCGCTGCGTGACATGCCGCGCATCACCAAAGAGGCCTTTCCGGCCCTGATGCTGCCCGTGATCCTGCTGGGCTGCCTGTACAGCGGTATCACCACGCCCACCGAGGCGGCCGGCGTGGCCGCGGCCTACGCGCTGCTGATCTCCGCCGGCCTGTACCGCAGCCTGGGTTGGGGCGACATCTACGATTCGCTGCTGTCCAGCGCGAAGATGAGCATATCCATCGGCATGCTGATCGCCGGCGCTCTGGTGTTCAACTACGTCATCACCTCGGAGAACATCCCCGCCCACCTGAGCGGCCTGCTCAAGGGCATGGAGATGACGCCCATGGTTTTCCTGCTGCTGGTCAACGCCATCCTGCTGGTGCTGGGCGCCTTTCTCGAAGGCTCGACCATCATCCTGATCATCCTGCCGGTGCTGCTGCCCACCGCGGTGGCACTGGGCATCGACCCGGTGCATTTCGGCGTGATGGCCATCCTGAACATCATGATCGGCCTGGTCACGCCACCTTACGGCCTGCTGCTGTTCATGATGATGAAAATCGCCAACGTCTCGTTTTCCGCGCTGATGGCGGAGGTCTGGCCCTATTTGCTGGTCATGCTGGCGGCGCTGGGACTGGTGACTTTCTGGCCCGGCATGGTGCTGTGGCTGCCGCGGCTCGCGGGTTACACCGGATGACACCGGCTCCGGGCAAGCTGCTGGTGGGCCTGATCGGCGCCGGCATCCAGCGTTCGCTGACACCGGCGATGCAGGAAGAGGAAGCGCGCCAGCAGGGCCTGCGCCTGCACTACCAGCTGATCGACCTCGACCTGACTCCGGGCTCGGTGCAACAGCTGCCCGCCTTGCTGGTCGCCGCACGCATCATGGGTTTTGCCGGGCTGAACATCACCTATCCCTGCAAGCAGGCGGTGCTGCCGCTGCTGGATGCCTTGTCGCCCGAGGCCGAGGCCATGGGCGCTGTGAACACCGTGGTGATTCGCGATGGCCGGATGGTGGGCCACAACACCGACGGCTCGGGTTGGGCCTGGGGCTTGCGCCGCTCGCTGCCGGATGCCGACCTGGCCTGTGTGGTGCTGCTGGGTGCGGGCGGCGCCGGTTCGGCGATTGCGGACGCGGTGTTGCGCCTGGGTGCCGCGCAACTGCGTGTGGTGGATACCGACCTGGCGCGCGCAGCTGCGCTCGCCGGGGCACTGAACACCCGTTTCGGTGAGCGCGTGATTGCGCTGGACGATGCGTCACAAGCCCTGGCAGGCGCGACCGGCCTGATCCACGCCACGCCCACCGGCATGGACAAGTTGCCGGGCCTGCCGATGCCGGCGGCACTGCTGCGGCCCTCCTTGTGGGTATCGGAGATCGTCTATTTCCCGCTGGCCACCGGCTTGCTGCAGGCGGCGCGGGCTGCCGGTTGCCCGACCATGGACGGCGGCGCCATGGCCGTTGGCCAGGCCGTGGGCGCGTTCGAGCTGTTCACCGGCCTGAAAGCTGACGCGGAGCGCATGGGCCGTCACTTCCGGCAACTGCTGGCTGCGCGGACCCCCGGAACCTAGCCACCCGCCGGGCTGGCGCACCAGTTCCCGGCCTCCTCTGGATGCTATCAAAAAAGTAGCTGTTCACGCTTGTCAGGAAAGGGCTGGAGCCCCTTTTTGTTTACAGGTGGCAGCCGTGTGACGGCTCAGTGGTGGTGACCGTGTTCACCGTGCACATGGCGGTGTGCAATCTCTTCCGCGCTGGCGGCACGCACGTCGGTCACCGCCAGGGTAAAACGCAGCGCCTTGCCGGCCAGCGGGTGGTTGCCGTCGAGCAGCACCGTGTCGCCCTTGATTTTCACGACCGTGAACACAATGGTCTTGCCGTCCTCGCCGCGGCCTTCGAGTTGGCCGCCGACCTTGACACCGGGCGGGAACTGCTTTTTGGGGATGGTCTGGACCAGGCCTTCATCGCGCAGGCCGAAAGCGTCCTCGGGCTGCAATTCCAGCGTGGTCTGGTAACCGGTGGTTTTGCCATCGAGCGCCTCCTCGATTTTCGGCAGCGTGTTGCCGTAGCCGCCATGCAGGTAGACCATGGGGGTCTTGCTGTCCTCGATGAGTTTGCCCTGCAGGTCGGCGACCTTGAAGCGCAGGCTGACGGCGGTGTCTTTGGCGATGTTCATGGATGTGTTCAAAGGGGGAGGGTGGGAAGTAGGGCCATTTTCGCCCAAACACGAGAAGCCCGCCGGCGGCGCGGGACGGCGGCACATCGTATGCTGGCCGGGTTGTTTACCCCATCGGCGCGCCCACCATGAAACCTCCCGCTTGCAACTGGCCCACCCGGGCCGCCGTCCTTGTGCTGGCATGGGCTTCGGGTGGCTCCGTGGCGCAGACCCTGGCCCCGGTCACCGTGACGGCGACGCGCACCGAGCTGCCGCCCTTCGAGGTCCCTGCGTCTGTCGATGTGCTGGACGGCGAGCGCCTGCGCGGCGACGGCCGGGCCCAGCTCAACCTGTCGGAAAGCCTGTCGCTGCTGCCCGGCCTGCTGGCGCGTGACCGGCAGAACCAGGCGCAGGACCTGCAACTGTCGGTGCGCGGCTTCGGCGCGCGTTCGACCTTCGGCGTGCGCGGCGTGCGCCTCTACGTGGACGGCATACCGGCCACCATGCCGGACGGCCAGGGACAACTTTCACATATCGACATCGCCTCGGTGGGGCGGCTGGAAGTCTTGCGCGGCCCGTTCTCGGTGTTGTACGGCAACTCCTCGGGCGGCGTGATGCAGGTGTTCACCGAGGAAGGCCAGGGGCCGCCGGTGCTGGGCGGCAGTGTG
The DNA here is from genome assembly GCA_030683705.1 of Polaromonas sp. Taxonomy (GTDB): domain Bacteria; phylum Pseudomonadota; class Gammaproteobacteria; order Burkholderiales; family Burkholderiaceae_C; genus Polaromonas. The sequence goes on from JAUXPP010000151.1 coordinate 38,465, forward strand.
GCGGCCGGCTCTGGCGGCTTGCGGCGGGCAGACCTCAGGGCCAGCGGCGCCGCCGGGCCCATGGCTTATGTGCTGAGCGCCGGGCGGCTGAGCACGAACGGCTTTCGCGCGCACAGCGCGGCCGATCGTGAAGGCGCGAACATGCGGCTGGACTGGGACCTGGCGGGTGACAGCAGGCTGACCCTGCTGGCCAACAGCGTGAAGGTCGAGGCCCAGGACCCGCTGGGCCTGAACCGCCAGCAATTTGATACCGCGCCGCGCAGTGCCGACCCGGCGGCGACCACCTTCAACACACGCAAGACCGTCAGCCAGCGGCAGGTGGGTGCGGTCTATGAGCGCAAGGTCGATGCCGACAACCAGCTGCGCCTGATGGTTTACGGCGGTGAACGCGCGACCACGCAGTTCCAGTCGATTCCCGTGGCGGTGCAGGCCGGCGCGCAGCATCCCGGCGGCGTGATCGGCCTGGACCGCAGCTACGGCGGGCTGGACGCGCGCTGGACCATGCGTACGACGTTGGCGCAGCGCCCGCTGGAAATGGTCGGCGGCCTGGCGTACGACAGCATGAGCGAACAACGGCGCGGCTGGCAGAACTTCCAGGGCAGCACGCTGGGTGTGCTGGGCGCGCTGCGCCGCGACGAGGACAACCGCGTCACCAGCCTGGACCCGTATCTGCAGGCGACCTGGAAGCCGGCCCCGCGCTGGACCGTCAACGCCGGTGCGCGCCACAGCCGGGTGAATTTCGACTCCGCCGACAACTACGTCGTGCCGGGCAACGGCAACGACAGCGGCAGCGTGTCCTACAGCGCCACCCTGCCGGCGGCGGGCGTGAGTTTTGCGCCATCGGCGCAGTGGCGGGTGTATGCAGCGGCCGGGCGCGGGTTCGAAACGCCGACTTTCAATGAGCTGGCTTACCGCGCCACGGGCGGCGGGCTCAACTTCGCGCTGCGCCCCTCGCGCAGTGACAACCTCGAAGCCGGTGTGAAATGGCGCACTGCAGAAGGCGCGGCCACCCGTGCCGAATGGACAGCGGCCGTGTTCCACACCGCCACGCAGGATGAGATCGTCACGCAAAGCAATACCGGCGGGCGCAGCACTTTTCAGAACGCTGGCGAGACTCGCCGCCGCGGCCTCGAACTGGCGGCCAGCATCGCGCCGGCGCGTCACTGGCTGGCGCAGCTCTCCTACACGCTGCTTGATGCGCGTTACCGCGATGCTTTTGCCTGCCCGGTCAATGCCAACCTTTGCCCGGCCGGCCAGGTACCGGCCGGCAACCGCATTCCGGGCACGGCGCGACATGCCCTGGCGATGGAACTGGGCTGGCGCCCGCCCACCGGCTGGCGCAGCGGTGTCGATGCGCGTTACCTGAGCAATGTCGCGGTCAACGACGTCAACAGCGATGCGGCCGCGTCCTTCGTCACGCTGGGTGCGCATGTGGGCTATGTGTTCGACCTGGCACGCTGGAACATCGCCGCGACCGCACGCGTGGACAACCTGGCCGACCGCAAATACGCCGGCTCGGTCATCGTCAACGAAGGCAATGGCCGCTACTTCGAGCCGGCGGCCGGCCGCAACTACGTGCTGTCGCTGTCGGCCAGTTACCGCTTCTAGCGCTGCGGGCGGGCACAATAACTGTTTTGCCGCTGCCCGATGTTCCGCCATGCACACCACCGCCCTTGTTCTGTTTTCCGGAGGCCAGGACTCCACCACCTGCCTGGCCCAGGCGCTGGCCAAGTACCGGCGCGTGGAGACCGTGGGCTTTGACTACGGCCAGCGCCACAGCGTGGAACTCAAGGCGCGGCTGGTGGTGCTGCAGCAGGTGCGTGCGCAGTTTCCGCAGTGGGCCGGCAAGCTCGGCGATGACCATGTGCTGGACCTCGCGGTGCTGGGCCAGGTCAGCGAGACCTCGCTGACACGCGACACGGCGTTCAAGATGGAAAGTTCCGGCCTGCCGAATACCTTTGTGCCCGGCCGCAACCTGCTGTTCCTGACCCTGGCCGCGGCACTGGCCTACCGCCGCGACCTGCAGGTGCTGGTCACCGGCGTCTGCGAGACCGATTTTTCAGGCTACCCCGATTGCCGCGACGACACCATGAAAGCCATGCAACTGGCGCTGTCGCTGGGCATGGACAAACGTTTCCTGATTGACACGCCGCTGATGTGGATAGACAAGGCCGCGACCTGGTCCATGGCCGAGGCGCTGGGCGGGCAGGCGCTGGTTCAGCTCATCATCGAGCACACCCACACCTGTTACCTCGGCGACCGTGAACACCGGCAGGACTGGGGCTACGGCTGCGGTAGCTGCCCGGCCTGCGAGTTGCGCGCGCGCGGGTATGCGGCTTACGCGGCGGCCCCGCCCGCAGGCTGATCGGTGGCAGTCTCGCGCAGCTGGTACAAGGCTGCTGCGCCTTCAGGCAGTTTTTCCAGCGTCCACTGCCTGTTGTGAAAAGCCGCGACGGCCGGCCGGTGGGCAATCGATACCAGGGCGCCGCCGGCCTGCCGGACCTGCGCCGTCAGGCGTTCGTACAGGGTTTTTTCGGCCGCTTCGTCCAGTGCGCTGGTGGCCTCGTCGGCAAACACCCAGGACGGCTTTTTCAGCAGCACGCGGGCAATCGCCAGGCGTTGCTGTTCGCCGCCCGACAGCTTCTGGCTCCAGGCGTCCTCGTCGTCGAGCCGCGCGGCCAGTTGCGGCAGCAAGGCGTCGTCCAGCGCCTGGCGCAGGGCGTCGTCGCTGTAGCTGCCGGCCGGCTGCGGGTAGGCCAGCGCGTCGCGCAGGCGGCCGTTGGGAAAGTAGGGGCGCTGCGGGATGAACATGGTGTTGGCCGGCAGCGCGGTGCGACCACGGCTGAACGGCCAGATCCCCGCGAAAGAACGGAACAGCGTGGATTTCCCGCTGCCCGACGGGCCCTTGATCAGGACCTGGTCACCCGCTTCGGCATGCAGTGAAACGCCGCTGAGCAGGACCGCCCCGCCAGGCAGGGACACCGTCAGGTCCTGCGTGTCGAGTGCTCGTGCCGAAGCATCAGACGCTACTGAATTGATAGCTGCCTGCGCTTGCTGCGCCTGGCTCAGGGCCCTGAAACTGTCTTCAAAACTGGTCAGGCGGTCGGTCGTGGCGCGCCAGGCCGCCAGGCTGCTGTAGTTGTCGACAAACCAGCTCAGCGAGTCCTGCACCCGGCCGAAGGCCGACGCAATCTGCATCAGCTGCCCGAGCTGGATGGCACCGCTGAAAAAGCGCGGCGCGGCCACGATGAAGGGAAACACCACCGCCGCCTGGCCGAAGAAATTGGTGAACCAGATCAGGTTTTTCTGCTTCCTGATCAGCGTCAGGTAATTGCCCAGCACCGTGGCAAAGCGGCCGTCCAGTTGCACCCGTTCGACGGCTTCGCCTTTGTCCAGCGCAATCGACTCGCTGTACTCGCGCACCCGCACCATGTGGTGGCGGAAGTCGGCCTCGTAACGTTGCTGCAGGAAGTTCAGGCGGATCTGCGGCCGGCCGATGTAGTGGGTGATGATGCTGCCCGCGGTGCAGTACAGCACCGCCATCCAGACCATGAAGCCCGGGATGTTGAAACTGCTGCCGCCCAGGGTGAAGGCAAACGGCCCCGACAGGCTCCACAGGATGCCGACAAAACTCAGCAGCGTCACCACGGCGTTGAGCAGGCCCATGCTCAGGGAGATGGTGTAACTGGTGAACAGGTTCAGGTCTTCCTGGATGCGCTGGTCCGGGTTGTCCGGCGTGGCCGGCTGCGCGCCCGAGGGGGCATAACGGGCCAGCTCCATCTGGTAGAAGGCCTTGTTGGCCAGCCAGCGCTCGAGGTAATGCGCGGTCATCCAGGCGCGCCAGCGGATCTCCAGCAGCTGCGTCAGGTAAAAGCGGTAGACCGCGATGATGATGAAGGCAAAGGCCAGGTAGGTGAAACGGCCGAGCTGCTCCCAGAACACCGGCTGGTTTTTTTCCTGCACGGCGTCGTAAAACACCCGGTTCCAGTCGTTGAGCAGCACCAACATGTAGACCGCCGCGAGGTTCAGCAGCACGATGGCCAGCAGCAGGCCGCGCGCTTTCCATTTCTCTTCCGACTGGAAGTAGGGCCGCGTCAGCGCCCAGGTCTTGCGGCAAAAATCCTGGAAGGCGGCGAATTTGCCGGACACGGTGGAAGCCGTGAGAGTCGTGACCATGGGGTGTTGTCCTTCTTGGGCGAGTGAGCGCCAGTGTAAGGCTGTCGCGCCGGCGAAATGTACCGTGCGGCGACAGCGCTAGGATGTCTGCATGAACACTCCTTCTTCCCTTCCACCCGCCGAAGGCAGCGTAGACTGCACGGTGCAAGGCGGCCTGCTGCTGATCGCCATCAACCGGCCTGCCAAACGCAACGGCTTCACGCCGAAGATGTTCCGTGAACTCGGCGAGGCCTACACGCGGCTGGACGATGACCCGGCGCTGCGTGTCGGCGTGTTACATGCGCTGGGCGACCATTTCACCGCCGGGCTGGACCTGCCGACGATCGCGCCGCTGATGCAGCGCGGCGAAAAGGCGGTGCCGCCGGGCCTGGTCGATCCGCTGAATCTGGGCATGGACGGCTACCGGCGCCGCAGCAAACCCATGGTGGTGGCGGTGCAGGGCATTACTTACACGCTGGGCATCGAACTGATGCTGGCGGCCGACATCGTGGTGGCGGCGGACGATTGCCGCTTCTCGCAACTCGAGGTCAAGCGCGGCATCATGGCCACGGGTGGCGCCACCCTGCGCATGGCCGAACGCGCCGGACTGGGCAACGCGCTGCTGCATCTGCTCACGGGCGACGAGTTCGGCAGTGCTGAAGCCCTGCGGCTGAACTTTGTGCAGAAAGTGGTGCCGGCCGCGCAGGTGCTGGACGAGGCGCTGCGTATTGCCGAAACCATTGCCGCCCAGGCGCCGCTGGCCGTGGTGGCGACACGAAAAAATGCACTCAAAGCCGTGGAACAGGGTCCGCTGGCCGCGATGCAGGACTTCATCACGGTGCAGCAGGCGCTGTCGCGCAGTGAGGATGCGGCCGAAGGGGTGCGCTCGTTTGTCGAGAAGCGGCCGGCGAAGTTTCAGGGGCGCTGACTTTCCTGCCGTTCGCCCTGAGCCTGTCGAAGGGCTGATGCAAGGCTTCGACGGGCTCAGCCCGAACGGTGTGGGCGAGAGGTGAGCGCTTCAGGACAGCTGGTTCGACACGCCGCTGATCACATGGCCCGAGGGCACGTGCTGCGAGGCCGAGTCGACATGGCCGGTCTGGTCATCGAAGAAGAAGTCGGGCTCGAATTCGCGCAGGAATTCGCCCTTGGGCAGGCCGCCCAGAAACATGGCTTCATCGACCTCGATGTTCCAGTCCATCAATGTGCGGATCGCGCGTTCGTGCGCCGGCGCGCTGCGCGCCGTCACCAGCGCGGTGCGTATGCGCATGCGCGAGGTGCCGACACTTTGCAGCCGGTGCAGCGCCTCCAGCAAGGGCTTGAACGGTCCGGCCAGCAGCGGCTGCGCGGCCTTGTCGCGTTCGTGCGCCTGGAAGGCCGACAGGCCCTGCGCCTGGAACACCCGTTCGGCCTCGTCCGAAAAAATCACCGCGTCGCCGTCGAAGGCGATGCGTACCTCGTTCGGGTGTTTGTCGCTGGCATGCGCCGACTGCGGGTAGACCTGCGCGGCCGGCACACCGGCGGCGAGGGCGTCGCGCACGTCGCTCAGGTGCGCCGACAAAAACAGGTTGGCGTGCAGCGGCTTGAGGTAGCGCCAGGGTGCCTCGCCGCGGTTGAAGGTGCCGCGCTGGATGTTCAGGCCGTAGTGCTGCGCCGAGCGGAACACCCGCATGCCCGAGACCGGGTCGTTGCGCGACAGGATCACGACCTCGACGCGCCGCGCCTGTTTTGAAGTGCCGGCGGGTGCAGGATTTTCCGACGGGCCGCCCCTAGGAAAATCAGCCCCCTCGGGGGGCAGCGAAGTACGCGAAGCGACGAGCGTGGGGGCCAGTTTTTCGTCCAGGGCATCGGGCGCTTCGTTGAAGGCCAGCAGTTTTTTGACCAGCGAAAAGGCCACGCCGGGTTTGGCCGGCACGTCAAGGCGGTCCAGTTGCAGCTTCATGTAGGCCGCGTCTTTTTTGGCGCCGGGCACGGGCGGCTGCACCATGCCGTCCTCGAACACGCGGTTTTCTTCTTCGAAGTCGAACAGCGCGCGCGATGAAATCGCCACCACCAGTTGTCCGTCCAGAGTTGCTGCCATGGTTTGCCTGTGTTGCCTCAGCGGGAATGCTTGAACGATAGCTCAAGTGTGCGCCATTGGCCGCAGGCTGTCGCGTCCAGCGGCCACTGGTCGGCGCGTTCGACCTGGCGGATGCCCCGGGCCAGCAGCTGCGCGGCGCGGATGATGCCGGCGTGGGTGATCCACACGGCGTCGGCATCCTGATCCCGCAATTCGTCAAAGGCCGCGCCGACGCGTTGCATCACCGCGTGCACGGTTTCGCCATGGCCGCCCACGGCATGGCCGGCGAAGTCGGCGGTCCAGGCGTCGAATTCGCTTTGGGCAATCGCGTCCCAGCGCCGGCCCTCCCAGTTGCCGAAGTCCATTTCGCGCAGCCTGGCATCACTTCCAACCGTCAAATCGGGCCGCAGCCCTTGCAGCACCTGCGTGAGCTGCTCACATCTTTGTAGCGGTGAGCTGCTGACCCGCAGGCCCTGAGGCAGCACTTCCGCGAGTGCAAGGGCAGATGCGCGGGTGGCGCCGTCATCGGCCGGCACGTCCAGCGCGCCGTAACAACTGCCGGGCGCCAGCAGCACCGGTGCGTGGCGGACCAGCCAGAGTTTCATGCGGCAATTTTCCGTAGGGCCGCCCCAAGGAAAATTAGCCCCCTATGGGGGCAGAGAGCTACACGCAGTGACGCGAACGTGGGGGTCATGTTCAGATTCCAACCGCCAGGCCGAGGTAGAAGGCAATCTCGCAGACTTGCTGCGTGGCGCCCAGGCAGTCGCCGGTGAAACCACCAAGCCGGCGCGTGAACAGCCGTCCCATCCACAGCAAGGCGAGCACCGCAAAGCTGCAGGCTGCGATCAAGGCGACGAGGTCCAGCACATAACTGGCAAGCGCCAGGGCCGTGAAGCACCACAAGAAGGCGGCGCCCAGGCTAGCCAAGCTGATCTGGTCGGCCAGCGGTTTGGATTTGGAGCTCGCGGTGTCCCCCACATGCGGCAACACACGGATCAGCAGCAAGGGCAGGCCGCGCGAAACCACGTGGGCGGCCAGCAGCGCGGCGGGCACCAGCCAGGGGTCCAGTTCGAACACCAGCGGATCGCTGTCGGGCACACCGGTTTCCAGTGAGCCCAGCAAGGCGACCAGCGCCAGCTTGCAGGCCAGCGCCAGCACCAGCGCCAGCGCGCCGAAAGCGCCGATACGCGAGTCCTTCATGATCTCCAGCGCGCGTGGCGCCTCGCTGCTGCCGCCCAGGCCGTCACTCACGTCAGCCAGCCCGTCTTCATGGAAGGCGCCGGTCAGCAGCACCGTGGCCACGGTGGACAGCGCCGCCGCCACCAGCGGCGTGAACAGGCTCACGGGCAGCAAGGCCGTCAGCAGCGCATACACGCCGGCCGCGATGGCGCCGACCAGCCAGCCGATGCCGGGGAAGTGCGCCGCACTGGCGCGCAGCATGGCGGGGCTGTAACCGACCCAGGCCGCCAACGCACCGGTCACCGGTATGCGGGTGAAAAATTGAACCGCCAGCAGGAAATGACGAATGAAGGCGAACATTCAGTTTTTTCCGCTCACCCCGGCCGAATCGAAACTGGCCATCTCGGCCATGAACAGCGAGGCCGACTGCAGCAGCGGCCAGGCCAGCAGCGCGCCCGTGCCTTCGCCCAGGCGCATGTCCAGGTCCAGCAGCGGTGTGGCCTGCAGGTGAGCCAGCAGCAGGTGGTGGCCACGTTCGGCCGAGCGGTGACAAAACACCAGGTAGTCCTTCACGGCGGGCAGCAAGGCGCAGGCCACCAGCGCGGCAGCGCCGGCGATAAAACCGTCGACCAGCACCACGCGGCGTTCGCTGGCGGCCTGCAGCATGGCGCCGGCCATCATCGCGATCTCGAAGCCGCCCAGCGCGGCCAGCACCGCCAGCGGCTCCCGCACATTGGCGTGGCGGGCGAGCGCCCGCGTGAGCACCGCCTGTTTGTGGACCAGTTGCGCGTCGTCGAGGCCGGTGCCGCGCCCGGCCACATCGGCCAGTGGCAAGCCAGCCAGCCGGGCCAGCAGCAGCGCGGCGGGCGAGGTGTTGGCAATGCCCATCTCGCCGAAGGCGACCACATTGCCAGGCAAGTCTTTCACCACCGCCATGCCGGCGTGTAGCGCCTGCACGGCTTGCGCCATCGACATGGCCGGACCATTGCACATGTTGGCTGTGCCATGGGCGATTTTTCTCTGCAGCAATTGCGGGTGGGCGGCCAGCTCCGCAGCCACGCCGGCGTCGACCACCTGCAGCGCAAAGCCGTGCTGGCGCGCAAACACATTGATGGCCGCGCCCCCGGCCAGCATGTTGCCTACCATCTGCACGGTCACGGCCTGCGGAAAGGCCGACACGCCCTCGCTGGCAATGCCGTGGTCGGCGGCAAACACCACCATCTGCGGGGCCTCGAAGCGGAGCGCTTCACCGCGCTGGATCAGGCCGAGCTGCAGCGCCAGTGTCTCGAGCCGGCCCAGGGCGCCCAGGGGTTTGGTCTTGTTGTCTATGCGCTGCTGCAGGCTGGCCGCGAGCGCGGCGTCGGCGGTGGGTTCAATCGCGGGCAGGTGAAGCTGGGTGTTGTCGGTCATCGGTGATCTGTTGAAGGCAGGCAGGGCAAAAACACGAGGCTGGCGGCGTGCCTGTTGATGAGGGTGCGCCGGACGGCACCGGCATGATGTGGGGCAGCTGGACGCACCAGCATTCGGCATCTCCACCCACCATGCCGCAGCGAAAAGCAGCGCCGCAGCGGGGGCACGACGAGTTGGGTTCCATGGGGGTGCCCGCTGCAGTCATGAAAAGGCCTCTCAGGCTTGCAGGAACAGCCTGTACACCGGGTTGTCGGTCTCTTCCACATGCGGATAGCCCAGCGTATCCAGAAAGGCCTTGAAGGCCTTGTTGTCGGCTTTGGGCACCTGCAGTCCTACCAGGATGCGGCCATAGTCCGCGCCCTGGTTGCGGTAGTGGAACAGGCTGATGTTCCAGCCAGGCTGCATGGTGGACAAAAACTTCATCAGGGCCCCGGGACGCTCGGGAAACACAAAACGCAGCAGGCGCTCGTTTTTCGACAGCGCCGTGTGGCCGCCCACCATGTGGCGGATGTGCTCCTTGGCCAGGTCGTCATGGGTCAGGTCGAGGGCCTTGAAGCCGTGTTTGCTGAAGTTGTTCGCAATCTTCAGGCTCTCGCCCTTGCCGTGGGTGGTCAGGCCGACAAACACATGGGCCTGGGCGGCGTCGCTGATGCGGTAGTTGAACTCGGTCACGCTGCGCGGACCGCCGGGCAGCTCGCCGATCAGTTCGCAAAAGCGGCGGAAGCTGCCGCGCTCCTCGGGAATCGTCACCGCAAACAGCGCCTCGCGCTCCTCGCCGACCTCGGCGCGCTCGGCGACAAAGCGCAGGCGGTCGAAGTTCATGTTGGCGCCGCACAGGATGGCTGCGTAGGTTTCGCCTTTGGTCTTGTGGGTGGCCACGTACTGCTTGATGGCGGCCACGCTCATGGCGCCGGAAGGCTCCACGATGCTGCGCGTGTCAATGAACACGTCCTTGATGGCGGCACAGACGGCGTCGGTGTCCACGGTGATGAATTCATCGACCAGCTCGCGGCTGATCCGGAAGGTTTCCTCGCCGACCAGCTTGACCGCCGTGCCGTCGGCAAACAGGCCGACATCGGGGAGCGTGATACGTTTTCCGGCGCCTACCGACAGCGCCATCGCATTCGAGTCGCTCATCTGCACGCCGATGACCTTGACCTCGGGCCGTACCGCCTTGATGTAGTTGGCCACGCCGGAAATCAGGCCGCCGCCGCCGATGGCGACAAACACCGCGTCGAGCGAACCCTTGGCGATGGTCTGGACCTGGCGCAGGATTTCCATGGCAATCGTGCCCTGGCCGGCGATCACGTCCGGATCGTCGAAGGGGTGCACAAAGGTCAGGCCGTTTTTTTTCTCCAGCGTGACGGCGTGCAGGTGGGCATCGGAGTAACTGTCGCCGTGCAGGATCACCTCGCCGCCGAGCGCCCGGACCGCATCGACCTTGACCTGCGGCGTGGTGACGGGCATCACGATGACCGCACGCGTGCCGAGTTTGTGCGCGCCCAGGGCCACGCCCTGCGCATGGTTGCCGGCCGAGGCGCAGATCACGCCCTTCTTGAGCTGGGCCGGGCTCAGGTGCGCCATCTTGTTGTACGCGCCGCGCAGCTTGAAGCTGAACACGGGTTGCTGGTCTTCGCGCTTGAGCAGCACCGTGTTGTGCACGCGGCGGCTGAGATTTTTGGCAGGCTCGAGGCCGGATTCGACCGCCACGTCGTAAACACGGGCGGTCAGGATTTTCTTGAGGTAGTCGGCCGGTTGAAGGCCGGCTGCCCGGGTGGCGGGTGGTTTGCGGGTGGGCGATGTCATGGGGTCACTTCCTGCCTTCGATGATAGTGGGGTTTGAGGCCGCATCGGGTGCGCCCCGTCACCCGTTCGCCTGCACGAAGCGTGGTTCAAGAATAAAAAAAGCCGCCAGGTCCGAAGACTTGGCGGCTTTTGAGCTTTGAATCTCAAGCTGGCTTAGGCCAGCCGGGGATCAGAAAGCGTGGCGAACGCCCAGGTACAGCTGGCTGGCGTCTTGGCCGGCAGCGTTGTTAGGCGTACCATTCAGAGCAGCCTGGGTGTACAGAGCGTAGCCGGCAGCAGACTTGTTGTTCAGCTTGGCGTACGACACGCCCAGCGACGTGCGCTTGGACAGGGCGTAGTCATAGCCGACGGAGAACAGCGAAGCGCCAGTATTGGCACCAGCCAGTGCGCCGTTGCCGGACACGTCACGTGCTTTGGTGTACGTGAACAGGAAGGTACCAGCGCCGAGCGGCACGGTCACTGGAACGGAGTAAGCACGACGCTTGTTGTTCAGAGTAGGCGAGGCAGCTCCAATTGCCCTGGTTTCGATTTCCGACTGGTCATAGGTCAGGCCAACGGTGGCAACACCGAAGTTCCAGTCGATGAAAGCAGTGGCTGCTTTCTGGTCAGCGGTAGCAACAGTGGTCAGACGGCTTTCAGACTTGGCATCCCAGAACGACACACCAGCCTTCAGGGGGCCGTTGCCGTAGTTCAGGCCCAGAGCTGCTGCACGGCCTTTGCCTGCATCGCCCACGGTACCTTCAGGACCAGCAAAGCTGGTGCTGTAGTTGGCTTGAGCCTGGAAGCCGGAGAAGTTAGGCGTGGTGTAACGAATCATGTTCGTCGAACGGCTGGCGTTGGCGATTGGGTTGGTGGCGTTGCCGACAAAACCGAGCAGTGCGCAGCTGGAAGCTTGCAGAGCCGTGGCGCGGGCGCCGTGCTGGTCAGAGCCCAGGCAGTAGTGGGTGTCCAGCTTGCCCAGTTGGATCATACCCAGGCCGCCGCTCAGGCCGACGAAGGTATTGCCGCCAGCCAGTTGGCTAGGAGCTGCAGTCAGCGTGCCGGTACCAGCAGCGCCAGAAGCGCCGCCGTTGTCGTCCATACGGAAGCGGGTGTCGATCTGGAAAACTGCTTTCAGGCCGCCACCGAGGTCTTCAGTGCCGCCAATGATGAAACGCGAAGAGCCGTCAGCGATGGACAGACCATTGCCATTGCCAGCAGCAGCGCCGGAATATTTGGTGTGAGCAACGCCGCCTTTGATGTTGCCGGACAGGGTCACAGAAGACTGAGCGAAAGCGCTAACAGCCGCGAATGCAGCCAGAGCAACTAGGGATTTTTTCATTGCGAGTTTCTCCAAGGTTAAACATAGGGCTCCAGGATTTTGGATCCCCGGGCCAACCTCCATTTAGGAAGTTGTGTGTATTGCACCAGAGGCCGGAATCTTTCGCAAAGGAATTAGCCCGCTAAATACATTTCCGTTGCACCCCTGCAACAAAACTTTTTTGCCGGTGAGGCAAAGCCGCGGCAGGTGTTGGGGATTTTTTGTACTACAAAATGTAGTACATTGGCCGGTCATGCTTCCCCGGGCCCCTCTGATGGCCCGCCCTCAACCTCTTCATGCCGTTCCGGACCTGATGCCTCACCAAGCGATCTCCCTGCGGGAGGCCAACCAGAACTTTTCCCGCCTGATGGCTGCCGTGGAGCGTGGCGAGGTGTTTGCCATTACCCGGCGTGGACGGGAAGTGGCCCGTCTGAGCCCGTCGAACCCTGCGGCGCGTGCCTCGCAGGGCGCCGCCGCCGCCGAGGCAAGGCCCCTGACGGATGCAGCACTTGCCGAACGCATGCGCAGGCTGGAAACCCTGGTGGATAAACTGTTGTCTGCCCTTGCCGCTCCCGACACAAAGTGAACACCATGGATACCCTGCTCAACGCCGCCGACAGCGCCCTGCGCACCCTGTTTGCCCAACCCCATGCCAGCCGTCATTGCCCCACCTTGCCCGCCCAGGCGACAGAACTCAGTGCTGCGGACAAGGCGCTGGCGGGCGCGCTGATGCGTGTCAACCATGTCGGCGAGGTGTGCGCCCAGGCGCTCTATGCCTCGCAGGCCATCAGTACGCAAAACCCGGCCCTGCGCCGGCATTTTCTCGAGGCCGGCAAGGAGGAGGGCGACCATCTCGCGTGGACCCGCGAACGGCTCGATGAACTGGGCGCGCGGCCTTCGCTGCTGAACCCGCTCTGGTATGCCGGCGCCTTCGGTTTGGGCCTGCTGGCGGGGCGGCTGGGCGACAGGGTCAGCCTGGGTTTTGTGATGGAGACCGAGCGCCAGGTGGAGTCACACCTGGCCAGCCACCTGGAGCGCCTGCCCCAGGGCGATCACGCCTCGCGCGCCATCGTGGCCCAGATGAAGGACGACGAGGCACGGCACGCCCAGGAGGCGCAAGGCGCCGGCGGCTTCGAACTGCCCGCGCCGGTCAGGGCCCTGATGCGCGCCTCGGCCCGCGTCATGACCACGACAGCGCATTACATCTGAGTTGATTTGCTATATTTTCGATAGCTGCTTGCGCTGGCCTGATATGGGCCAACGGCCGATTTTCTTTTTGAATCAGGCCTCGACCAGCTCGAAACTCGTGGTGATGTCGGCGGTCTTGCCCAGCATGATGGTGGCCGAGCAGTACTTGTCGTGGCTCATCGCAATGGCGCGCTCCACCGCGCTGGCCGGGATACCGCGTCCGGTCACCACAAAATGCATCTGGATGCGGGTGAATACCTTGGGATCGGTCTCCGCGCGTTCCGAGCTGAGCCTGACCGTGCAGCCGCGCACATCGTGGCGTCCGCGCTTGAGGATCAGCACCACGTCGTAGGCGGTGCAGCCGCCGGTGCCGGCAAGCACGGTTTCCATGGGTCGCGGCGCGAGGTTGGCGCCGCCGTTGTCGGGTTTCGCAGCATCCGGCGCGCCATCCATCAGCAGCGTGTGGCCGCTGCCGGTGACGGCCAGGAAACTCATCGCCGAGCCCGGTACGCCCGGGGTTCCGGGGGAAGTGCTGGCGCCGGTCCAGCTGACTGTGCATTCCATGAATCGCTATCCTTTTAAAACCAGAAATAGTTGGACAAATTGCCGGAAATGTTCATTTTTCACAACACATCATTGCTGCGCTGCAACACGGCTCCGCTATACTGAAATCATCGCACGAACATGCAAATGTCTTCATGCAATGGTTGTCTCCTCCATCCCTGAAAGGGTGGATTTACAGGTCCAGATCGCAAGGTCTGGACCTTTTTTCTTGCCCGCAGGTTTTTCGCCGCGGGCGGACGCGCTCCGGGCTGTTGCCCGATTGTCAAAAGTGCTGCCTATACTCGCGGCATTGTTTTTTCACCGGGCGAACTGATGATTCACAGGGCAGCAGGAGCGATGGGACTGGCGGTATCGGCGCTGCTGCTGGCCGCCTGCGTCTCGCCACCGACCGTGCCCGAAGGCCAGGTTGCGGGGCTGACGGCGACACCTTGGACCCTCGCGTCCAGCGCCATGCCCGGTGCGCCGGCCTGGCAGCACTACCGGCTGCCTGGCAAACAGCCCAGCCGCTTCAGCTACGTGCGCAAGGACGGGCGCCATGCGATGGCGGCCCATTCCGCCTCTTCGGCCAGCATGGTGCGCCAGGTGGTTCGCATTGAGCCCGAGGAACTGGGCAGCGTGCGCTTTTCATGGAAGGTGCCCGAGCTGATCGCGCAGGCGGACATGGCCTTGCGCGAGAGCGACGATTCCCCGGTGCGGATTGTGCTGGCCTTCGAGGGGGATCGCAGCCGGTTTTCCGGAAAAAACGCCATGTTGTCGGAACTGGCGCGCGCGCTGACCGGGGAAGAGCTGCCCTACGCCACGCTGATGTACGTCTGGTGCAACACGCGCCAGCCGGGCAGCGTGATTGTCAATCCCCGCACCGACCGCATCCGCAAGCTTGTGGTGGAGTCCGGCAACGACCGGCTGCGCCAGTGGGTGGACTACGAGCGAAACATCCGCGCCGACTATGAGAAGGCTTTCGGGGAAACCCCCGGAGCGCTTGTGGGTATAGGCATCATGACCGACAGCGACAACACCCGCAGCACGACCCAGGCCTGGTACGGACCTGTCACCGTGGGGACGGCAAGGCGCCTGAAGTAGCCGCTCCCCGCCGGCGAGTGAAGGAAAACCCCTGCTACTGCCCGGGCGCGCTTATTGCATAGTAGCGGTCTTTCAATCGATGAGGTGTTTTATGAAATTCAGACAACTTGCGTGGCTGTCTGCCGCGTTTGCGGTGATGGCCGCAGCACCGGCGTTGCACGCCAAGCCTTTCAAATGGTCGAGCGCCAGCGACATCCCGACGCTGGACATCCATTCGCAAAACAATGCACTGGGCAATGGCGTGCATGCGGCGATCTACGATTCGCTGGTTTATTACAACAGCCAGACTTTCAAGCCCGAAGCGCAACTGGCCACAAGCTGGCGCGACATCTCGCCGACGCAAATGCGCTTCACCCTGCGCTCCGGCGTGAAGTTCAGCGACGGCACGCCGTTCACGGCCGACGACGTGGTGTATTCCATCACCCGGGCCATGGCCAAGACCTCGAACTACGCCGTCTACACCCAGGGTATCGACCGCGTGGTGAAGGTCAACGACACCACTGTCGACTTCATCATGAAAGGGCCCAATCCGGTGCTGCTCAACCAGCTGACCGAACTGCGCATCATGAGCAAGGCCTGGGCGGAAAAAAACAAGTCGGTCGAACCCAAGGACATCCGCGCCAAGGACGAAACCTACGCGCACCGCAACGCCATGGGCACCGGCCAGTTCATGGTCAAGGAGTGGCAGCCCGACCAGAAGCTGGTGCTGGTGAAAAACCCGAACTACTGGGGCACCATCCCGTCGAACGTGACCGAGATCATCTACACGCCGATCAAGTCTGAAGCGACGCGCGTGGCGGCCCTGCTGTCCGGTGAAGTCGACTTCGTGCTGGACCCGAGCCCCCAGGATCTGGCGCGCCTGCGCAGCAATCCCAACCTCAAGGTGATCGACGGCATCGAAAGCCGGACCATCTTCTTCGGCATGGACCAGTTCAGGGAGGAGCTGCCTGGCTCGAATGTCAAGGGCAAGAACCCGCTCAAGGACCTGCGTGTGCGCAAGGCGCTGTACCAGGCCATCGACATCAACAGCATTGTCCGCGTGACCCTGCGCGGCCTGGGCCAGGCGACGGGCACCATTGTGGCGCCGCAGGTCAACGGCTGGACCGAGGCGGTGCACAAGCGCTTCCCCTACGATCCTGAAGCTTCCAAGAAGCTGCTGGCCGAGGCCGGTTATCCGCAGGGTTTCGAGGTGGATTTCGCCTGCCCGAACAACCGCTACATCAATGACGAGGAAATCTGCCAGGCGGTGACCGCCATGTGGTCGCGCATTGGCGTCAAGGCCAAGCTGCGCACGCTGCCGCTGGTGACCTACTTCCCGATGATCCAGCGCTACGAAGCCAGCATCTACATGCTGGGCTGGGGCGTGCCGACCTTTGACGCCCTGTACAGCCTGCAGTCGCTGACACGCAGCGTGGGCACGGGCGGCGACGGCAACTACAACGTCGGCCGCTACAGCAACCCGCGCATGGACATCATCGTGGACCGCGTCAAGACCGAGACCGACCTGCCGGTGCGCAACCGCTTCCTGACCGAAGGCCTGCAACTGAGCAACGACACGGTGTCGCACCTGCCACTGCACAACCAGATCATTCCCTGGGCGCTGAAGAAAAACATTGACGTGACGCACCGCGCCGACAACCGCCTGGACTGGCGCCTGATCAAGGTCAACTGAACCCGCGGAAACCGGCGGTACCCCGAAAGAGCCCGCGAGGGCTCTTTTTTTTTGCGGGATGACTGTTTAAACCTAAAGGAAACCCGATGTCGGCACGCAGCTTGCTCTGCTAGCATCGGCTCTCGATCAAAAATCCTCTCCGATGTTCGCATTTATTCTCCGTCGCCTGTTCCAGGCTGTGATCGTGATGGTCACGGTGGCTTTCCTGGCTTTCATGCTGTTCCAGTACGTGGGCGATCCGGTGGTGTTCCTGCTCGGCCAGGATGCGCAGCCCGACCAGATCCGGCAGCTCCGCGCTGATTTGGGGCTGGACAAGCCTTTTTTCGTGCAGTTCGGCCATTTCCTGTTCAATGCCGTGCAGGGCGAGTTCGGCCTGAGCCTGCGCCAGGGCGCCAAGGTGTCGCGCCTGATTGCCGAACGCTTTCCCGCGACGCTGGAACTCGCGTTGGTGGCGGCCCTGATGGCCCTGGTGATCGGCGTGCCCATGGGGGTCTACGCGGCCTTGCGGCGCGGCACGTTTTTCAGCCAGGTGCTGATGACGGTGTCGCTGCTGGGCGTGTCGCTGCCGACCTTCCTGATCGGCATTCTGCTGATCCTGGTTTTCTCGGTGGGCCTGGGCTGGTTCCCCAGCTTCGGTCGGGGTGAGGTGACGCAGCTTGGCGGGTGGAGCACCGGGCTGCTGACGGCCAAGGGCTGGCACCACATCGTGCTGCCGGCAGTCACCCTGGCGATTTTCCAGCTCACGCTGATCATGCGGCTGGTCCGCGCCGAAATGCTGGAAGTGCTGCGCACTGACTACATCAAGTTCGCGCGCGCCCGCGGGCTGTCGAATCGCGCCATCCATTTCGGCCACGCGCTCAAGAACACGCTGGTGCCGGTGATGACCATCACCGGCCTGCAGCTCGGCGGCCTGATCGCCTTTGCCATCATCACCGAGACCGTGTTCCAGTGGCCCGGCATGGGCCTGCTGTTCATCCAGGCCGTGACCTTTGCCGACATCCCGGTGATGGCGGCCTACCTGTGCCTGATCGCGCTGATCTTCGTGGTGATCAACCTGGTGGTGGACCTGCTTTATTTCGCCGTTGATCCACGCCTGCGCGTCGGCGGGGGCCACTGATGCTGGCTCCCCGACCCGCACCGGCGCTCCGGGCCAATGGCCGCGTGTTTGCCCAGATTGCCGAGTTCCATCCGGAACTGACGGCCTTTCGCCGCGACCTGCATGCCCATCCCGAGCTCGGTTTTGAGGAGCTCTACACCGGCGCGCGCGTCCGGGAGGCGCTGGAGCGCTGCGGTGTCGACGAAATCCACACCGGCATCGGCAAGACCGGGCTGGTCGCCGTCATCCGGGGCCGGCAAAGCGGCAGCGGCCGCATGATCGGCCTGCGTGCCGACATGGATGCGCTGCCGATGACCGAGCACAACGAGTTCGCCTGGAAGTCCTCCAAAGCCGGCCTGATGCACGGTTGCGGCCACGACGGCCACACCACCATGCTGGTGGGCGCGGCGCGTTACCTGGCGGCCACCCGCAATTTCGACGGCACGGCGGTGCTGATCTTCCAGCCCGGCGAAGAAGGGTTTGCCGGCGCCCGCATCATGATCGAGGACGGCCTGTTCGAGCGTTTCCCGGTGCAGGCGGTGTACGGCATGCACAACTGGCCGTCGATGCGGCCCGGCACCATCGGCATCCGGCCCGGCCCGATGATGGCTGCGGCGGACCGCATCACCATCGACATCACCGGCCGCGGCGGCCATGGCGCACATGCCTACATGACGGTGGACCCGGTGGTGGTTTCGGCGCACATCATCACGGCGATCCAGAGCATCGTGTCGCGCAACGCCAACCCGATCGACAGCGCGGTAATCAGCATTTGCGCCATGCAGGCCGGCGACATGGGCGCCTTCAGCGTGGTGCCTGGCAAGGCCTCGCTGGTCGGCACGGTGCGCACTTTCAGCCCCGACGTGCAGGACATGGTGGAGCGCCGGCTCAGCGAACTGTGCAGCGCCGTGGCGCTGGGTTTCGGCGCTTCGGCCTCGGTGCATTACGAGCGCATTTATCCCGCCACCATCAACTCCTACGACGAAGCGGTGTTTGCCGCCGACGTGGCGGAAAGCCTGGTCGGTGCCGACCATGTGGTGCGCGACATGGCGCCCAGCATGGGGGCGGAGGATTTTTCCTTCATGCTGCAGGTCAAGCCAGGGGCCTACCTGCGCATCGGCCAGGGCGCCGAAAACGGCGTCGGCAGCTGCTTCCTGCACAACTCCCGCTACGATTTCAATGATGACATCCTGCCTCTGGGCGCCGCTTTGCATGCGGGCCTGGTGGAGCAGTCCATGCCTTTAACCGTGTAGACCTCGACATTCCCATCCACAGGAGAATCCCATGAATTTCAAGAAAAATACCGTTCTGGCCCTTATCGGCTCTACGTTGGCAGCGACAAGTTTTGTAGCGTCCGCAGCGACGCTGCGGATCGGCAACCAGGGCGATGCGCAGTCGCTGGACCCGCATTCGCTCAATGAGTCGCTGCAGCTCACGGTGGTGGGCAACGTGTATGAGCCGCTGGTCACGCGCGACCGCAACTACAAGCTGGCGCCCTCGCTGGCGACCGACTGGAAGCAGACCTCGCCGACGGTCTGGCGCTTCAACCTGCGCAAGGGCGTGGAGTTCCATGACGGCACGCCTTTCACCGCCGATGACGTGATCTTCAGCTACGAGCGTGCCAAGGGCGACGGTTCGGACATGAAAAGTTATGTCGGCCAGATCAAGGAAGTCAAAAAGATCGATGCACACACCATCGACTTCGTGCTGAACAACCCCTTCCCCATCCTGCCCGAGCTGTTCACGCAGTGGCACATGATGAGCAAGAAGTGGTGTGAGACCAACCAGGCGACCAAGCCGGTGGATCGCCGCAAGGGCATCGAGAACGCCGCCTCCTTCCGGGCCAATGGCACCGGCCCGTACCGCGTGCGCGAGCGCCAGCCCAACGTGCGCACCACCTTCTCCCGCAACGGCAATTACTGGGGCAAGATCGACGGCAACGTCGACGAAGTCATCTTCAACGTGATCGGCAACGACAGCACCCGCGTCGCCGCGCTGCTCTCCGGCGAGATCGACGTGATGGAACCCGTGCCGGTCCAGGACGTGCCGCGCATCAAGGCGGCGCCCGCGCTGCAGGTCCTGCAGGGCCCCGAACTGCGCGTGATCTTCCTGGGCATGGACCAGAAGCGGGACGAGCTGCTGTTCTCCAGCGTCAAGGGCAAAAATCCTTTCAAGGACAAACGCGTGCGCCAGGCCTTCTACCAGGCCATCGACATCGAGGCGATCAAAAACCGCGTGATGCGCGGCGCCTCCACGCCGGTGGCCACGCTGCTGGCGCCGGAGATCCGCGGTTATGCGCCAGACCTGGCCAAACGCCTGCCGTTTGACGTGGAAGCCGCCAAAAAGCTGATGGCCGATGCCGGCTACGGCGCCGGTTTCGAGCTCAAGATGAATTGCCCCAACGACCGTTATGTGAACGACGGCGAGATCTGCCAGGCGGTCGCCGCCAACCTGTCGCGCATCGGCGTGAAGATCAACCTCGAAGCCGAAACCAAGAACAACTACTTCCCGAAAATCCTGCGCCGCGACACCAGCTTCTACATGCTGGGCTGGACGCCGAGCACCGTGGATGCGCACAACGTGCTGTACCCCATCATGTCCACACCGGGTGACGGTGGCCGCGGGCAGTTCAACCTCGGCGCCTACAGCAATGCACGGGTGGACGAGCTGACCAGCCTGGTCGCTTCGGAGACCGATGACAAGAAGCGCAACGACATGATCCGTGAAGCGCTGAAGATCCATCAGGATGAGGTGGGACACCTGCCGCTGCACCAGCAGGCCATCAACTGGGCTGCCAAGAAGAACATCGCGCTGGTGCAATGGCCGGACAACGGCATGCCCTGGAAATTCGTCAAGCTGAACAAGTAATCGATTGATGAGAAGCGCGCTTTTCCGGTTCTGGGACGGCGACGTCGGCTACAGCTTTCGCACCTCCCCGGTGGCGATGGCTGCGGCCGCAGTCGCCCTGATCTGCATTTTTTGTTCGGTGTTTGCGGGCTTTGTTGCGCCGCATAACCCGTTTGACCTGACGACGCTGGAACTGAGTGACGCGCGTTTGCCCCCGGCCTGGTCGGAGGGGGGTTCTTCCAAATACCTGCTGGGTACCGATGACCAGGGCCGCGACATCCTCTCGGCGCTGATGTACGGCGCGCGCATTTCGCTGGCGGTCGGCTTTGCGTCGGTGGTGCTGTCTGTGGTGATCGGCGTGGGCCTTGGCCTGCTGGCCGGTTTTTACGGCGGCTGGATCGACGCGGCACTGATGCGCCTGTGCGACGTGATGCTGTCTTTCCCGGCGATCCTGGTGGCCCTGCTGATCGCCGGCGTCGGCCGCGCGTTGTTCCCGAATGCGCAGGATTCCCTGGCGCTCGGGGTGCTGATCATCTCGATCACGCTGACCGGCTGGGTCCAGTACGCGCGCACCGTGCGCGGCTCGACCCTGGTGGAGCGCAGCAAGGAGTATGTGCAGGCGGCCCGCGTGACCGGCGTGACGCCGCTGCGCATCATGCGTCGCCATGTGTTGCCCAATGTCATGGGGCCGGTGCTGGTGCTGGCGACCATCCAGGTGGCCACGGCCATCATCACCGAGGCCACCCTGTCCTTCCTGGGCGTGGGCGCGCCGCCGACCTCGCCGTCGCTGGGCACGCTGATCCGCGTCGGCAATGACTACCTGTTCTCGGGCGAGTGGTGGATCACGGTGTTTCCCGGTGTCATGCTGGTGACGATTTCACTGAGCGTCAATTTGCTGGGCGACTGGCTGCGCGATGCGCTCAACCCCAGGCTCAGATGAACATGGCCCCCGCGCTTGTCGCTTCGCGTACGACGCTGCCCCCCGAGGGGGTGCATTTTTCCTTGGGGCGGCCCTGCGGAAAAACATTCCCCCCGCCTGGCGCTTGAATTAATTGAGAAGCGAATGAGTCTTTTACAAGTCCAAAACCTGATCGTCGAATTTCCCGGCCGGCGCGGCACGCTGCGCGCGCTGGACGACATTTCCTTCGAAATCGCGCCCGGTGAAATCCTCGGCGTGGTCGGTGAGTCCGGCGCCGGCAAGTCGCTGACCGGGGCGGCCATCATCGGCCTGCTGGAGCCGCCCGGCCGCATCGGTGGCGGGCAGATCCTGCTCGAAGGCCAGCGCATCGACAACCTGCCCTATGAGCAGATGCGCCACATTCGCGGCCGCAAGATTGGGGCGATCTTCCAGGACCCGCTGACCTCGCTGAACCCGCTGTACACCGTCGGCCGCCAGCTGATCGAAACCATCCAGGCGCACCTGCCAGTGAGCAACGCCGAGGCCAGGCAGCGCGCGATTTCGCTGTTGCAGGACACCGGCATTCCCGCGGCCGAACAGCGCATCGAACATTTTCCGCACCAGTTTTCCGGCGGCATGCGCCAGCGGGTGGTGATTGCCCTGGCCCTGGCCGCCGAGCCCAAGCTGATCGTCGCCGACGAGCCGACCACCGCGCTGGACGTGTCGATCCAGGCGCAGATCATCATGCTGCTCAAGAACATCTGCAAGAAACGCGGCGCGGCCGTGATGCTGATCACCCACGACATGGGGGTGATCGCCGAGACCTGCGACCGCGTGGCCGTGATGTATGCCGGCCGGATCGCCGAGATCGGCCCGGTGCATGAGGTCATCAACCATCCGTCGCACCCCTACACCGCCGGCCTGATGGCCGCGATCCCCGACATCACGCTGGACCGTGAGCGGCTCAACCAGATCGACGGCGCCATGCCGCGGCTCAACGCCATCCCGACAGGCTGCGCCTTCAACCCGCGTTGCCCGCAGGTGTTCGACCGTTGCCGGCAGCAGCGTCCCGAGCTGTTGCCGGCCGGCGCGACGCGTGCCGCCTGCTGGCTGCACGATGTGCCGGTGGGGGTGGCCGCATGAACACCAGCAATGTGAGCGAACAATTTTCCGCGGGGTCGCCCCAGGGGAAATCAGCCCCCCTTCCTGGTGAAAGGGGCAGCGCTTTACACGAAGTGAAAGGCGTGGGGGCGCCACTGGTTCAGGCGCACGACCTGGCCAAGACCTTTGATGTGTCGCCGCCGTGGCTGAACCGCGTGATCGAGCGCAAGCCGCGCCTGATGCTCAACGCCGTCGACGGCGTGAGTTTCGAGATCGAAAAAGGCAAAACCCTGGCGCTGGTCGGCGAGTCCGGCTGCGGCAAGAGCACGGTGGCCAAGCTGCTGGTGGGGCTGTACAACCCCACGCGCGGCGGCCTGACCTTCGACGGCCAGGACGCGCACGCGGCCTTCAAGACGCCGCAGGGCCGCCAGTTGCGCAGCCGCATCCAGATGATTTTCCAGGATCCGTATGCCAGCCTGAACCCGCGCTGGATTGTCGAGGACATCGTCGGTGAGCCGCTGCGCGAACACGGCCTGATCACCGACGAGGCACAGCTCAAGGACAAGGTCGGGGAGCTGCTCAAGTCGGTCGGCCTGTCGCCGCTGGACATGGTCAAGTACCCGCACCAGTTTTCCGGCGGCCAGCGCCAGCGCATCTCGATCGCCCGCGCGCTGGCGACCGAGCCGGAGTTCCTGGTCTGCGATGAACCGACCTCGGCGCTCGACGTGAGTGTGCAGGCGCAGGTCCTCAACATCATGAAGGACCTGCAGCGCGAACGCGGGCTGACCTACCTGTTCATCTCGCACAACCTCGCGGTGGTGCGCCACGTCAGCGACCAGGTCGGCGTGATGTACCTGGGCCGGCTGGTGGAACTCGCCGACAAGCAGACGCTGTTTGCCGCGCCGCGCCATCCCTACACGCGCATGCTGCTCGACGCGATCCCGAAGATGCACGACATCGGCCGGGACCGCACGCCGGTGCAGGGCGAGGTGCCGAATCCGCTGAACCCGCCGACCGGTTGCACCTTCCACCCGCGTTGCCCGCACGTCAACGACCGCTGCCGCGCCGAGCGGCCGCAGCTGCTGACCCTTCAGGGTGTGAAGATTGCCTGCCACGCGGTGGAAGAAGGCAGGATCTAGTTGCTATTGTTTTGATAGCTGCTTACGCTTGTCTTATAAAGGCTGGATGGCAATTTGATTCGTGAATCGGCTTGCAGGTCTGCGCTGCATCACGCTCCGTCCCCGGTTCGCTTGGGACAGTAGGCGCAACTCCCCACTCCCACCCCTAGCCCCTCCCTCGCCCCGCTGGGCGATGGAGGGGGACCTCATGTGGCCGCGTGCGCTGCGCTCGCGTGCGATCTTGACGGTCTGTTGGGATTCCCGTGCAGGAGGCGCTTTGCGCTTCCTGCACTCCGAACGGGGGCCGGTATCCGGCTATTGGTTTTCTTCCCCCACCCGTCGGGCTGGGCCGAGGAGCGCAGCCGAGAACGGATCAGGACGGGCGATTGTCTGAGCCGAAGGCGAGTTCGAGCCCGGCCCCGTTTTCGGCGAGCACCGCAGGTTGCCCGTAGCGAAGCGGAGGGACCCGGACCATCGGGTCGCCTTTTCTTTGGTGACTTTCTTTTGGCGAAGCAAAAGAAAGTTACTTGCCGCCGGGCAACCCCCGGCTTGTTGGAAGCACCGATACAGCACAAGCTTGCAAAGACGTCACCGGGCTCCGCCAGAACAATCTACGTGTACCGCTTGCTCCGCAAATTGTTCTTCATCTCCTTGAGCAGCGGCTGCAGCTTCTCGCCGCCTATGCGCAACGCCACACAGGTCGCCAGGACGTCGATGATCATCAGGTGCAGCAGGCGCGACACCATCGGGCTGTAGCGGTCGTAGCCCTCCGGGTGGTCGGCTGCCAGGTGGATGTGACCGGCCGCGGCCAGCGGTGAGCCGCTGGCGGTGATCACGATGGTGGTCGCGCCGTTCTTGCGCGCAATGCTTTCAGCGTCCATCAGGTCGCGCGTGCGGCCCGAGTTCGAGATGATCACCACGCAGTCGCCCTGCCTGAGCAGCGAGGCGCTCATCACCTGCAGGTGGCCGTCGCTGCAGGCGATCGAATGCACGCCGAGGCGGAAAAACTTGTGCTGTGCATCCTGTGCCACGATGCCGGAATTGCCGACGCCAAAAAATTCGATGCGCTGTCCGCTCTGGCAGGTGGCGGCCAGGGCCTGCGCCGCCTTTTCAATGGCGACCGAACTGGCGTCGTTGCGGTACTTCAGGAAGGCGGCTACCGTGTTGTCTATCACCTTGACCAGCACGTCGCTGGTCTTGTCGTCAGCGTCAACGCTGCGGTGGATGAAAGGCACACCTTCGCTGACATTGCCGGCCAGCTTGAGCTTGAAGTCCGACAGGCCGTCATAACCGACGCTGCGGCAAAAGCGTATCACCGTCGGCTTGCTGACATGGGCACGTGCGGCCAGCTCGGTGACCGGCAGGCTGGCAAAGGCGCGCGGGTCGCCGAGCACCAGGTGCGCGACCCGCTGCTCGGCCGGCGCCAGCGAGGGCAGGCAGGCTTTGATGCGGTCAAGCAAGATGGCCCCCACGGTCGCGCACGACCAGGCAGCTGCAAGCAGGGGCCGCGGGTCCGGCCTGCAGGCGCAGCGGCCCCTTTTCCAGGGCAAGGGGCAGGGAGCTGCCGCAGGCTCGCAGTGAGCGACCGTGGGGGCTCAACTCTCTTCGCTCCACCAGTGGCTGTCGCGCGCAATCATGGCGCTGGAGGCACTCGGTCCCCAGGTGCCGGCCGTGTAGGGGCGCGGGCCGTCGGTATCGTGTCGCCAGGCGTCCAGGATCGGTTCGACCCAGCGCCAGGCTTCCTCCTGCTCGTCGCTGCGAACAAACAGGTTCAAGCGGCCATTGATCACGTCCAGCAACAGGCGTTCGTAGGCACCAACGCGTTCGGTGCCAAACCGCTTGTCGAAGTCGAGGTCGAGCTGCACCGGCGCCAGCGTCTGGCTGGCCGCGTGTGCGCCCAGCCGGTTGTCCTGGCCCTGGGCGAGCAGGTGCAGCTCCAGCCCGTCCTTGGGTTGCAGGTTGATCACCAGCCGGTTACCGGCGCCCAGCGGCGACTTGAAGATCGCATGCGGTGTCGGCCGGAAGTTGACCTCGATGTGGGCATCGCGGTCGGCCAGGCGCTTGCCGGTGCGTATGTAAAACGGCACGCCGGCCCAGCGCCAATTGGCGATCTCGGCGCGCAGCGAGACGAAGGTTTCGGTCCGGCTGTCCGGGCTGACGCCGCTTTCCTGCAGGTAGCCGGGCACCGCCTCACCGTTGATGTTGCCGGCGGTGTACTGGCCGCGAATCACGTGGTGTTTCAGGGTTTCCGGTGTCCATGCCTTGAGCGAACGCAGCACCTTGAGCTTTTCGTCACGGATGGCATCGGCATGCGCGTTGATGGGCGGCTCCATGCCGATGGCGCAGAGCAGCTGAAGCGCATGGTTTTGCACCATGTCGCGCAACGCACCGGTGCTGTCGTAGAAGGCGCCGCGTTTTTCCACGCCGAGCTCCTCGGCGATCGTGATCTGGATGTTGGCAATCGTTTCGCGGCGCCACAGCGGCTCGAACAGCGAATTGCCGAAACGCAGGGCGAACAGGTTTTGCACCGAGGGCTTGCCCAGATAGTGGTCAATCCGGAAAACCTGCTTTTCAGGCAGCACCCGAAGCACCGCTTCGTTGATGGCGCGGTTCGAGGCGAGGTCGTGGCCCAGCGGTTTTTCCAGCACCACCCGGGTCTGCGGGCCGTTCAGGCCCACGGCGGCCATGTTTTCGCAGATGCCGGTGAACAGGGCCGGCGCGGTTGCCAGGTACATCACCACGGTGTCGGCTTGGCGGGCCTTGAGGATGTCTGCCAGTTGCGCATAGTCGCCGGCCTGGGACAGGTCCATGCGCAGGTAGTGCAGCAACGCGGCAAAACGCTCGAACTCGTCGCCGGTGGGCCGTTTGGCCAGTTCCACACTGTCGAAGCGCGACTGGATCAGCGCGCGGTACTGCGTATCGCTCATGCTGTCGCGGCCCACGCCGATGATGCGGCCGTCCGCAGGCAGGGAGCCGTGCCGGAAGGCCTGGAACAGCGCGGGCATCAGCTTGCGCCAGGCGAGATCGCCGGTGCCGCCGAACAGGACCAGGTCAAAACTCATAAGCAGCCGCCATGTAATAAAGTTTCATATTCTCTGCGCATAATCGTAACCCAATCGGGCCATCTTCCGACACCCGCCGCCGCGGCCCGCGCTCTACACTTGGCCCATGAACCAACTCGACGCGCTCAAACAATTCACCACCGTGGTTGCCGACACCGGCGACTTCAAGCAGCTCGATGCCTTCAAGCCGCAGGATGCGACCACCAACCCCTCGCTGATCCTCAAGGCGGTGCAAAAGCCGGAGTACCAGCCGCTGCTGGTCGAGACCATGGCCCGATTCCGCGGCCGCCCCCTTGACGAAACCATGGACCGCCTGCTGGTGCGCTTCGGCTGCGAGATCCTGTCCATCATCCCGGGCCGCGTCTCGACCGAGGTCGATGCACGCCTGAGTTTTGACAGCAATGCCACCTTCACGCGCGGCGAACGCATCATCGAGCTGTACCAAGCCGAGGGCATCCACATCGACCGCGTGCTGATCAAGGTGGCGGCGACCTGGGAAGGCATAGCGGCCGCGCGCCGGCTGGAGGACCGCGGCATCCACACCAACCTGACCCTGCTGTTTTCCTTCTGCCAGGCCGTGGCCTGCGGACAGGCCGGGGTGCAACTGATCTCGCCTTTTGTCGGGCGCATTTACGACTGGTACAAAAAATCGGCCGGCGCCGCCTGGGACGAAGCTGCCCGGTCCGGTGCCAACGACCCCGGCGTGCAGTCGGTGCGTGAGATTTACAACCATTACAAGCATTTCGGCATCGCCACCGAGGTCATGGGTGCGAGCTTTCGCAACATCGGCCAGATCATCGCGCTGGCCGGTTGCGACTTGCTGACCATCAGCCCGGAACTGCTGGCACAGCTCGCCGCCAGCGAGGCGCCGCTGCAGCCCGCGCTGGACGCCAAAGCCGCCCAGGCGCTTGACCTGCCGGCCGTCAACTTCGACGAAGTGACTTTCCGCTACGCCCTCAATGAAGACGCGATGGCCACGGAAAAACTGGCCGAGGGCATACGCGCCTTTGCCGCGGATGCCATCAAGCTTGAAAAGCTGATGCTGGCCGCATGAACGCCGAACGCAGCGACGGGCCGCCCCGAGCAAGTTCAGCCCCCTCGGGGGGCAGCGCAGCACACGCAGTGGCAAGCGTGGGGGCCTCAGGGCCCAGCGACGGGCCGCCCCGAGCAAGTTCAGCCCCCTCGGGGGGCAGCGCAGCACACGCAGTGGCAAGCGTGGGGGCCCCAGGACTCCGTTGCGACCACACACCGGCCTGGGCAGCGCTGCAGGCCCACCACGCTACGGCCGGCAAGACCTTTGACCTGCGCGAGGCGTTTGCCGGCCACCCGGGACGTTTCGCCGAGTTCAGCCAGGACGCGCCGCATGTGTTTGCCGACCTGTCGAAAAACCTGATCGACGCGCCAACCCAGGCGTTGCTGCTGGATCTGGCGCGCCAGTGCGGCCTCGAGGAGCGCCGCGACGCGATGTTTGCCGGCGAAAAAATCAACCGCACCGAAAACCGTGCGGTGATGCACTTTTTATTGAGAAATCCGGCTGCAAGCCACGAGGCGCTTGCGTCAGCAGCTCCTGAAAACATAGCAAAAAACGAACTTGCCGAGGTGCACCGGACGCTGGACGCCATGCTGGCCTATGCCGGGCAGGTGCGGCAGGACGAGGCCATCACCGACATCGTGAACATCGGTATCGGCGGGTCCGACCTGGGGCCGCAGATGGCGGTGCTGGCGCTGGATGAATTCCGCCAGCCGGACAAGCGCCTGCATTTCGTCTCCAACATCGACGGCCAGGAGCTGGCGGGTGTGCTGGCGCAGCTCAGACCGCAGAACACCTTGTTCCTGATCGCTTCCAAGACCTTCAGCACCACCGAAACCATGACCAACGCTGCATCGGCGAAAGGCTGGTTCGAGGCGCAGGGTGGCACGGACATCGCGCGCCACTTCGCCGCGCTGACCACCAACGTCGCGGCGGCCCGGGCCTTCGGTATCAGCACCACCTTCGGCTTCTGGGACTGGGTCGGCGGACGTTATTCGCTGTGGTCGGCGATTGGCCTGCCACTGGCCATCGCGATTGGTGCCCAGGGTTTCCGCGACTTCCTCGCCGGTGCCCACGCCATGGATCAACACTTCCGCAGCGCGCCGCTCGCGCAAAACCTGCCGGTGCGCCTGGGCCTGCTCGATGTCTGGTACCGCAACTTCCACGGCTTCACCAGCCGCAGCATTGCACCCTACAGCAGCGCCTTGCGCCGCCTGCCGGCCTACCTGCAGCAGCTCGAGATGGAGAGCAATGGAAAACGTGTCGATCTGGACGGGCAGATCCTGTCCTTCGCGACGGCGCCGGTGCTCTGGGGCGAACCCGGCACCAACGGCCAGCATGCCTATTTCCAGATGCTGCACCAGGGCACCGAAGTGGTGCCGGTCGAGTTTGTTGCCGTCAAGCGCGCTGCGCGCAGCCTGCCGGGCCACCACAACAAGCTGCTGGCCAATGTGCTGGCCCAGGCCCAGGCGCTCATGCAAGGCAAAAACGATGTGGGCGGCCACAAACATTTTCCGGGCAACCGCCCCAGCACCTTCCTGCTGCTGGAAGCGCTGACCCCGGCCAGCCTGGGCGCCCTGATCGCGTTGCAGGAGCACCGCGTGTTTGTCAGCGGTGCGATCTGGGGCATCAACAGTTTCGACCAGTGGGGGGTCGAGCTGGGCAAGGTGCTGGCCAAAGCCCTGGAAAGCCGGCTGGACTCGGGTGATGCGGCCGGGCTCGATGGTTCCACGGCCGGCTTGCTGCAGCGGCTGCAATCGCCTGAATAACCCGGATTCCCCCAAACCGCCGCCGGGTAATCAGGGCGCCGCGGGCGGCTGCTGCCTGAGTCGGAGAGCATTCATGGGTTTCTTCAACCCATGACTCAGGAGCTATAAAAATGATCAATCGCCGTGACCTGCTTGTCGGAGGGGGCGCCGCTGCCGCCGCCTACCTGGCCGGATCCTTCGTTCCCCTGGTGGCGCAAAACGCCCCGAATTTTGGCGCACCCAGCGTGGTCCAGGTGGGTTATCGCCGCCAGCAGATGGGTGACATGGAGGTTATCGCGCTCAATGACGGCGTGACCCGCCGCCCCCTGGCTGCAGAGTTTGTGCGCAACACGCCGCTGGACCAGGTGCAGGCGCTGCTGCGTTCGCAGAATCTGCCCACCGATTACATCGATGTGCCCTACACCGCCTTCCTGATCGTCATGGGCAACCGCCGCGTGCTGATCGACACCGGTTTTTCTGACAACGGTGGACCGACCACGGGCCGGCTGGTTAGCAACCTGAATGCAGCGGGCTACAAGGTGGAGGACATCGACACCGTGATCCTGAGTCACTTCCATGGCGACCACATCAACGGCGTACGCAACAAGGCCGGCCAGCTGGTGTTCCCGAACGCCAAGATCATGGTCCCGACGGTGGAGTACGACTTCTGGATGGACGACGCTCGTATGGCTGCCGCTCCCGAAGCGATGAAGGGCGCCTTCGCGAATGTGCGCCGTGTCATGGGCGGACTGGGGGCAGACCGTCTGGTCAAGTTCGTGCCGGGGACCGAGATCATCCGTGGTGCGAACAGCCTCAAGTCGGTCGCCGCCTTCGGACACACGCCGGGTCACACCCTGTTCGTGGCGCAGAGCTACCGCTTTAAGTTCGCCTACCTGGCCGACCTGACCAACATCCCGCAGCTGTTCGCCCGCAATCCCGACATGGCCGTGGTGTTTGATATGGATGCTGCCGCTGCGCGCGAGGTGCGTCGAAAGGTCTTCGAGATGACGGTGCAAGAGAATATGACCGCCGGTGGTTTCCACTTCCCCTTCCCGGCGTTTGGCCGCATCGAGAAGCTGGGCAACGGCTACGACTTCAAGCCGGTCGCCTGATTCTGAACGTGCAACAAAAACCCGCAGGGCGCGAGCCCTGCGGGTTTTTTGTTGCGTGCGCGGGGTCGCAGGCGGAGTGCCCTGCGCTACTCAGGCAGCGACTTTGTGCGGCATGTTGATGGCGTCGGGAGGGTTTCTGCCCTGCAGCACCGCAATGATGTTGTCGGCGGCACTTTGCTCGATGGCGACTCGCACCCTGTGGACCGCGGAGCCGATGTGAGGGGTGAAGACGGTGTTTTCCTGCGCCAGCAGCTCGGGAGAAATCGCCCGTGGCCGGTCATTGAGCTGCCAGTCTTCGCAGGCAAACACGTCGGCGGCGTAACCCCCGAGGCGGCCGGCTTTTAATGCCCGCAGCACCGCGGCTTCGTCCACCACCGATCCACGCCCGATGTTGATGACGAGCTGGCCGGCCCTGGCCTGCTCGAACTGCGCGTCGCCCACCAGGTGGCGGGTCGAGGCTGTGAGCGGGGCGGCTACAAACAGGAAGTCGGCCTGTCTGGCAGCGGTTTCCAGTGACACCCTCTCGACCTCCGGGGGCACCGCGTCAGGGTCCACCCCGAGGATGCGCGCGCAGCCAAAACCGGACAGTCGTTGCACTATCGCCCGGCCCACATGGCCCAGCCCGACCACGGCAGCGACGGAACCGTGCAAACCGGTGCCGTAAAAATGCGTGCGCCACCCTTCGAAATTGCCAGAGCGGACGTAGGCATCCCCCTGCCGCACATGCCGGGCCAGTGTGATCGCCAGGCCGACGGCCAGCTCGGCCGTCGGCTCGGTGAGCAGATCCGGCACGATGCTGAGCCAGACGCCGGCCTCGGTGCAGGCGTGCACGTCGAAGTTGTCGAAACCCTTGAGCGCGCAGGCGACGATTTCCAGTTGCGGTGCGGCGCCAAGCAATGCATGGCCGACCTGGTCGGTCATGAACCCCATGATGGCTGTGGCTTGCGCCGCGCGCCGGATCACCTCTGATGCGGGCCAGGGGTCCGGGCCGGTGTTCATGTCGAGTTCGCCATGCGCGGACAGGCGGCGCTGCACGTCTTCATGGATGCGCTGGGTGACCAGAATTTTCGGGCGTGTGCTCATTGGAATTTGTTGGATGTCATTATTTCAATTTGCGGCGCAAGGCTGCGCCTATGCTGTCAACCACGAGGACACAGGCCAGGATCGCCAGCAATATGGCCGACACCTCGTCGTACTTGATGAGCCGCAGCGCGGCCATCAGCTCGAAACCGATGCCGCCGGCGCCGACAATCCCCAGCACCGCGGAGGCGCGGAAGTGGTACTCCCAGCGGTAGATGGTGATGTCGGCCAGCTGTGGCAGCACCTGCGGCAGCACGGCATGTGTGATGACCTGCAGGCGGCTGGCCCCTGCGGCACTGGCCGCTTCCAGCGGCCTGGGGTCCACATGCTCAATCGATTCGGCGTAAAACTTGGCCACCATGCCCATGGAATGCAGCGCCAGCGCCAGCACC
This sequence comes from Polaromonas sp., assembly GCA_030683705.1. GTDB lineage: Bacteria > Pseudomonadota > Gammaproteobacteria > Burkholderiales > Burkholderiaceae_C > Polaromonas. The sequence goes on from JAUXPP010000151.1 coordinate 70,359, forward strand.
CCGGGCAGGGCGCCGAAACCGACCACGGCCACAAACAGGATGCCCAGGATGATTTCCGGGACCGACCGGAACGCCGCCAGAAAGACACGCGTCATCCGGTAAACGACGGCGTTGGGCGTGGTGTTGGGCGCGGCCAGCAGGGCCAGCGGCAGTGAAAACAGCACCGCCAGCGCCGTGCCGGCGATCGACATGGCCAGCGTATCGAGCAGCGGCTTGAGCCAGCTCTGCCAGCGCGAAAAGTCGGGCGGCACCATTTCGGACGCCAGCTGCGCCACCGCCGGCGCGCCTTCGACAAACCGCGTCAGGTCGAAAAAGCCGGTGAGCCACAGCGCACCTACGCAAACCGCGACGATGCAGGCCACCAGCCGTGCCTGGCGGCCCGATCGCAGGCTGGCCAGCGAAAGAATCTGCGTGTAACGCGCGGCGCTTGTTGCACTCGTCATTTGGTTTTGGCCAGGTCGAGCTTGAGCAGCGTGGCGGTCTCACGCAGCACGTCGTAGGCCTTGTCATCGGTGGCGGCAAAGCCATCCACACGAAACGCCCTGAGCACTTCCTTGTCTTTCATCGTCAGGAACGCTGAGCGCAGCGCCTGCTTCAGCCCCGGCGCCAGGTTTCCCTGCATCACCATGGGGTAGTTGGGAATCGGTGCCGACAGGTCCAGTTGCACCACCTTGCTGGCGTCGATCGTGCCCTTGGTCACGAGCGTGTCGAAGATTGCCTTGGAGAGCGCGCCGGCCGGGACCTGGCCTGCCTGCACCGCGCGGGCCACCGCGTCATGGGCGCCCAGGTGCACAGGTTTGTAATCTTTCGTGCCGTCCAGCCCGGCTTTTTTCAGAAGGTGCGCGCGTGGCGCCAGGTGGCTGGAGGTGGAAGCCTGGTCACCAAAAGCAAAAGGCTGGCCCTTGATGTCGGCCAGGGACTTGACCGGCCCGCCTGCGGTGGCGATCAGGATGGAGTTGTAGGTGGGGGAGCCACGCTCGACGCCGACCGCGAAGGGCTCGATCTCGGGCGCGCGGGATTTGGCCAGCACATACGAAAACGGACCGAAATACGCCACTTCGATGCGGCCGAAACGCATGGCTTCGATCATCGAGGAGTAGTCGGTGGTGACGATGAGCTCGATGTCCTTCTTCAGGGTCTGCTCAAGATACTGCTTGAGGGGCTGGGCATTCTGGATCAGCGTGGCGGCGTTTTCGTCGGGCAGCAGGGCGACGCGCAGTTTGGCCGGATCTTTGCCCTGGGCAAATGCCGGGACAGCCAGGCTGGTGGCCAGGACGGTGAGGGCGAGCAGATGGTGGCGACGGTTCATGACAGGACTCCGGTGGATTGCAAATGGACAAGGGTGGGAAGGGGGCGTTTGGCCGGCGCTGGCTCGCCTGCAGCGCGATACAGGCTCTGGGCGCGCTCCGGTGTCAGTTCCGCCGGCGTGCCATCGAAAACAACGCAGCCGCCCTGCAGGCCCACAATGCGGTCGGCAAACTGGCGTGCAAATTCCACCTGGTGCAGGCTGACAATGAGCGTCAACCCGTCACTGCGGCAAATGCCGTGCAACAGTGCCAGCAGGCGCTCGGCGGTGCTCGGGTCCAGGCTGGCCACCGGCTCGTCGGCCAGCAGAAGCTTCGGTTGTTGCACCAGGGCCCTGGCGATGCCCACTCGCTGTTGCTGGCCGCCAGACAACTGGTCGGCCCGGTCCAGCGCGCGGTCCAGCAAGCCGACCCGGTCCAGCGCGGCCAGCGCGCCTTCCTTTTCGGCCCGCGACCATGGGGCCAGGGTGGCCAGGGCGCTGTGGTAGCCCAGCCGGCCCATCAGCACATTCGCCAGAACGGACAGACGCCCGATCAGGTGATGCTGCTGAAAGACCATGCCCGTCTGCCGGCGGTGACGGCGCAGCTTGGCCGGTTCGGACAAGGGCCCGATATCGGTAGCCACGACCTGCCCGGCGCCGGGGCAAACCAGCCCGTTCAATGAACGCAGCAGCGTGGACTTGCCCGCGCCGGATGCGCCCAGCAGGACGACAAACTCACCCTCCGCAAAATCCAGCGATGTGGGATGCAGGGCGCGCGTGCCGTTGTTGTAGGTGACCTCGATCGCCTCTGTGCGCAGCGCGACCTGTGCCTGTCTTCCGGCCTGAAAAACGCGGGAAGCAACTGAAGCGTGGGTGTTGTTCATGACAGTCGGCCAGGTTGATGTGAAGGACGGAACCCGGTGGAGGATCCATGCACCCAGTATCTGCAGCGTGCATGACACCGGTATTAATCAAACTGTCATCTCTGCCGATTAACCTATAGATCAAACCTATGGATCTGTCGTCTTCCGCTGAACTGAAAGCATTTGATGCGACTGCCCGCAGCGGCAGCATGTCGGCGGCCGCCCGCCTGCTGGGGATTCGCCAGCCGACCATTTCGGCGCATATCGCAGGACTGGAAAAACGTTTTGGCGTGGAGCTTTTTGTGCGCCGTGGACGCGGGGTGGAACTCACGACTTTTGGCCATGCACTGCACGAGGTCAGCAACCGCATTTATCGCGCCGAGCAGCAGGCGGCGCTGCTGCTGCTGAGTGCACGCAGCCAGTACGAAGGGCATCTGAAAATTTCCGCGGTAGGGCCCTACAACGTGTTGCCCATGCTTGCAGGTTATCGCGCCCTGTTTCCGAAAATCCGCCTGGCGGTCAGCGTGGGTGATTCCCGGCAAATCGTCGAGGGCATCCTGGACCACCGCGACGATGTGGGTGTGCTGCTGCATGCGGTCGATGACGAACGGGTGTATTGCGTTCCCTACCGCCGCCAGGCCTTGATCGTTTTTGCTGCGGCAACGCATCCGCTGGCGCGCCTGAAGGACATGCAGCTTTCCGATCTGGAAGGCCAGGAATTTGTACTGCGCGAACAGGGCTCGCAGACGCGGTCGGTGTTTGAAGCCGGATTGTCGGCGGCCGGCGTGCGCGTGCGCAGTTCGCTGGAAATGGGCAGCCGGGAGGCGGTACGGGAAGCGGTGGCCCAGGGTCTGGGCCTCGGTGTGGTGGCGCAGACCGCTTTTGTGCCGGATTCGCGCCTGACGGTGTTGCCCATCGCGGACATGGCGATCAGCACCCACGTGCATGTGATCTGCCTGGCGGAGCGCCAGTCGGCTCCCTTGATAGCCGGATTTCTGGAGGTGGTCAACCGGCTCAAACGGGGCGACAGCGCCCCGGTGGGCTTGCCCGTTGCACGAGACCCGGCACCCCGGGCAGCAAGTGAGGCACGCTCCGGCGGCTCCCTGGCCTGAGCGGCTGCGCCAGGGCCTCGCGTCATCCCCGTCGAATATCATGTCGCGGGGAATTTACCCTGACACTCCTGAGGAGGAGAACCCATGAACTTCGGTCAAGCCATCTCGACCTGTTTTGCCAAATACGCCACCTTTTCCGGGCGCGCATCGCGTCCGGAGTTCTGGTGGTTTTTCCTGTTCCAGATCCTGGTGTCGATTGCTGCCTCGATGTTCGGCGATGTGATCAATGCCCTGGTGAACCTGGCCTTGCTGCTGCCGGCGCTCGCCGTGGGCGCGCGCCGCCTGCATGACATCGGCAAAAGCGGCTGGTGGCAACTGATCGCCCTGACCATCATCGGTTTGCTGGTGCTGATCTACTGGTGGGTCCAGCCCGGCAACAACGACGATCCGGTCTGAGTTCAGGCGCGCAAAAAAAAACCCGCAGGGCGCGAGCCCTGCGGGTTTTTTGTTGTCCGGAATGTCCGGACGGCGTAGCGAGCAGGTGCCAGGCTAGGCGGACGGAGCGGAGGAACCGGAGCGTACCTTGGGGTACGTGAGGATTCCGAGCACCGCCCAACGACGCATGGCGCCTGCGCAGTAGCCGGATTACATGCCCATGCCGCCCATGCCGCCCATGTCACCCATGCCACCAGGCATGCCGCCGCCGCCGGCGCCGGACTCGTCTTTCGGAGCCTCGGCCACCATGCACTCGGTCGTCAGCATCAGCGACGACACGGACGCTGCGTTCTGCAGGGCAGTGCGGGTCACTTTGGTGGGGTCCAGGATGCCCATGTCGATCATGTCGCCATAGGTCGCGTTGGCGGCGTTGTAGCCGTAGTTGCCCTTGCCGGCCAGCACGGCATTGACCACAACGCTTGGCTCTTCGCCGGCGTTGGAGACGATGATGCGCAGCGGCTCTTCGATGGCGCGCAGGATCAGCTTGATGCCGGCGTCCTGGTCAGGGTTGTCACCCTTGATGGTGCCAGCGGCCTGCTTGGCGCGCAGCAGGGCCACGCCGCCGCCAGCCACAATGCCTTCTTCCACCGCAGCGCGGGTGGCGTGCAGGGCGTCTTCCACGCGGGCTTTTTTCTCTTTCATCTCGACTTCGGTGGCAGCGCCAACCTTGATCACGGCAACACCGCCGGCCAGCTTGGCCACGCGCTCTTGCAGTTTTTCACGGTCGTAGTCGCTGGTGGCTTCTTCGATCTGGACACGAACCTGCTTGACGCGGGCCTCGATGTCAGCAGCCGCGCCGGCGCCGTCGATGATGATGGTGTTTTCCTTGCCCACTTCGATGCGTTTGGCTTGGCCGAGGTCAGCCAGCGTCACTTTTTCGAGGGTCAGGCCGACTTCTTCAGCAATCACCTTGCCGCCGGTCAGGGTGGCGATGTCTTCC
>JAUXPP010000170.1 GCA_030683705.1 Polaromonas sp.
CCATCCACACCCGCATCGGCGCGGCCGACGACCTGGCCAACGCGCAATCGACCTTCATGCTCGAGATGACCGAGGCCGCCAGCATCGTGCACGGCGCCACCGAGCATTCGCTGGTGCTGATGGACGAGATCGGCCGCGGCACCTCCACCTTCGACGGCCTGGCGCTGGCCGGCGGCATCGCCGCCCACCTGCACAACAAGACCCAGGCCTTCACGCTGTTCGCCACCCACTATTTCGAGCTGACCGAGTTTCCGGCGCGGCACCACGGCGCCGTCAATGTGCATGTCAGCGCGGTCGAGTCCGGCGCCGACATCGTGTTCCTGCACCACATCGAACCCGGGCCGGCCAGCAAGAGTTACGGCATCGCCGTGGCCAAACTCGCCGGCGTGCCGGCCGGTGTGGTCAACCACGCCCGCCACGCGCTGGCGGCCCTCGAAACCCAGCAGGACGCGACCCGCGCCCAGGTCGACCTGTTCGCCGCGCCGCCGGAGCAGGCCACCCCTGAAGCCAGCGCTGTCGAGAAAGCCCTGGGCGGCATCGATCCCGACCTGCTGAGCCCGCGCGAAGCGCTGGACGCCCTCTACCAACTCAAAAAGCTTGCCGCGAGTTGATTTTTCACCCACTATCGATTTCTCATGACTTATTGCGTCGCCATCAAACTGAACGCCGGCCTGGTGTTTCTCTCGGACTCCCGGACCAACGCCGGGCTGGACCAGATCAGCACCTTCCGCAAGATGATCATTTATGAAAAGCCGGAGGACCGCTTCATGGTGCTGCTGTCAGCCGGCAACCTGTCGATCTCGCAGTCGGTGCGCGAAATCCTGCAGGTCGAGCAGCTCAAGGACCCGGACGGCGGCCCGCCCGTCACCATCTGGAACGCCAAAAGCATGTTCGACGCCGCGCGTGTGCTGGGTGCGGCCATCCGCCGCGTGCACGAGCGGGATGCCGACGACCTCAAACACGCGGGTGTGGAGTTCAATGTCTCGCTGATTTTCGGCGGCCAGATCCGCGGCGAGGGCATGCGCCTGTTCCAGGTGTACTCGGCCGGCAACTTCATCGAAGCCACGCCCGAGACGCCCTACTTCCAGGTCGGCGAGTCCAAATACGGCAAGCCGGTGCTGGACCGCGTGATCACGCCCGACACCCCGCTGGACGAAGCCGCCAAGTGTGCGCTGGTGTCCATGGACTCCACGCTCAAGTCCAACCTGTCGGTCGGCCTGCCGCTGGACATGGTGGTCTATGAAGTCAACTCGCTGCAGACCGACAAGGTGGTGTGCATAGACCACGAGAACCCCTACTTCCGCATGTTGCATGACAACTGGGGCACAAAGCTGCGCGAGGTGTTCGACAGCATCGAGGACCCGATGTGGACCGGCGGCGAAACCCAGGTGCCGCTGCTGACCCCGCTCACGCGCAACCAGCCGCTCAAGAAAATCACCTCGCCTGAAGAAAAGCTGATTTAGTGCCGGCTGTTCCCAAACCCCTCATCGTTTTTTCCCACGGCAACAGCTTTCCTGCAAGCACCTACGGCGTGCTGTTCCAGAGCCTGAAGGCGCGCGGCTTCCAGGTGCGGGCGATCGAGAAATTCGGCCACGACCCGCGTTACCCGGTCACCAGCAACTGGCCGCACCTGGTGCAGCAACTGGCCGACTTCAGCGCCGAAGCGGTGGAAAAAACCGGCGAAGCGGTGTTCCTGGTCGGCCACTCGCTGGGCGGCTTCCTGAGCCTGATGTGTGCGGCGCGCAACCCCGAGCTGGGCGGCCAGCCGGTGCGCGGCGTGCTGCTGATCGACTCACCCATCCTGGGCGGCTGGCGCGCGGCGGCCCTGAGCGTGGCCAAACGCGCGCAACTGGTGGGCTCGATCTCGCCGGGCGCCGTCAGCCGCAAGCGCAGACACCAGTGGCTGGGCCAGGCCGAGGTGCTGGCGCATTTCCGCAGCAAAAAGGCCTTTGCCCAGTGGGACGAGCAGGTGCTGCTGGACTACATCGAATACGGCACGCACGACGCGCAGGGCGAAGGCGACAACCAGCGCATGCTCAGCTTCGACCGCGACGTGGAAACCGCGATCTACAACACCCTGCCGCACAACCTCGAAGGCCTGCTCAAGCGCCATCCGCTCAAGTGCCCGGTGGCCTTCATCGGCGGACGCCAGTCGGCCGAAATGAAACAGGTCGGCATGGCCATGACCGAAAAAGTCACCAAGGGCCGCATCATGATGCTCGACGGCAGCCACCTGTTTCCGATGGAAAAACCGGTAGCCACCGCGGCCGCCATCGAGGCTTCGCTGCGGAACATGATGGGTTGAGCCTGTCACGCCCGTGTATGCCACGGACAGCAGGACTGAACTCCCCACTCCCAACCCCCCGCCCTTCCCTCGCCCCGCTGGGCGAGAGAAGGGAGCCTCATTTGGCCGCGTGTGCTGCGCTCGCGTGCAAACATGACGGGCTGTTGGGATTCCCGTCCCTTAAAGCGCTGCGCGCTTCAAGGACTCCGAACGGGGCCCGGGATTTGTATTTGGATGTTTGTCTTCTCTCCCCACCCTTCTGTATGC
>JAUXPP010000152.1 GCA_030683705.1 Polaromonas sp.
GCTTCTTCTGCTCCGGAGTTTTGCATTCGGTATTGGTTTCGTTCCCCCACCCTTCTGTATGCGCCGAGGAGCGGAGGGCCAGACGGATCAGGACGGGCGATTGTCTGAGCGCAGCGAGTTCGAGCCCGGCCCCGTCTGGACCGAGCACCGCAAGTTGCCCTCCGAAGCGTCAGCGAAGGAGGGTCGCAGACAGCAGGGTCGCCTTTTCTTTGGTGACTTTCTTTTGGCGAAGCAAAAGAAAGTTACTTGCCGCCGGGCAACCCCCGGCCAGCAGACGGCGCCCACTACCAATGGTCAGAACACCAGATGTACTTCGCGCACATGGATCCCGGATCAAGTCCGGGATGACAGTTGGCAAGCGTGGAAGCTAGATCTTCCACTTCTCCATGAGCTGCGCCGGCCGCAAGGCATCGTAGCCTTCAAACGGCTGGTGGATCCACGGATTGGTCGGCAGGAACTCGACCGAATAATCCGGCTGGAAGGTCGACACACCCTTGGTCCAGATCACGGCGCTGCGCAGCTCGGTGATCGGCTGGTAGTTGTTGCGCAGCTGGTGGATCACGGCGTTCAGGGTGTGGCCGGTGTCGGCCAGGTCGTCGACCAGCAGCACCTTGCCGGCGATCTCGCCCTTGGGGGTGGTGATGAAACGCGCGATGTCCAGGTTGCCCTGCGTCATGCCGGCGTCAGCGCGGTAGGAGCTGGTGGACATGATGGCCAGCGGCTTGTCGAAGATGCGTGACAGGATGTCGCCGGGCCGCATGCCGCCGCGCGCCAGGCACAGGATGGTGTCGAAAGCCCAGCCGGACTGGTGGATCTTGATCGCCAGTTTTTCAATCAGGTTGTGGTACTCGTCATAACTGACGTAAAGGTGTTTGCCGTCTTCGGTCAACATGGGAGATACTCCTGATTTGATAGCTGTCTATGCACGCCCGCTGTGGGCTGGAGGCCGATTTGACTGATTGCTCAATACGGCTCAGGCCGCAAACGGATCGCGCAGCAGGATGGTGTGGTCGCGGTCCGGGCTGGTCGAGATCATGTGGATGGGCACGCCGGTGACTTCCTCGATGCGTTTCAGGTAACGCTGGGCCGCGGCCGGCAGTTTGTCGTAGTCGGTGACGCCCACCGTGCTCTGGGTCCAGCCCGGCAGGGTTTCGTAGATCGGCTTGCAGGCAGCGATTTCCTCGGCGCCCATGGGCAGGATGTCGGTGATGCGGCCATCGAGTTCGTAACCGGTGCACAGTTCCAGGCTCTCGATCCCGTCCAGCACATCGAGCTTGGTGATGCACAGGCCCGACAGGCCATTGACCTGGGCCGAGCGCTTGAGCAGCGCAGCGTCGAACCAGCCGCAGCGCCGGCTGCGCCCGGTGGTCACGCCTTTCTCGGCGCCCACCGTGCTCATGTGGTAACCCGGCGTGCCGGGTGTTTCCCAGTCGAGTTCGGTCGGGAACGGACCGCCGCCCACACGGGTGCAGTAGGCCTTGGTGATGCCCAGGATGTAGTGCAGCATGCCCGGGCCGACGCCGGCGCCGGCCGCTGCGTTGCCGGCCACGCAGTTGCTCGAAGTGACAAACGGATAAGTGCCGTGGTCCACGTCGAGCAGCGTGCCCTGCGCGCCTTCGAACAGCAGGTTGGCGCCCTCGGCGTTGGCGTCGTTGAGCTCGCGCGAGACGTCGGCCATCATGGGTTTGAGCAGTTCGGCGTGGCGCATGGCCTCGTCGTACACCGGCTGGAACTCGATAGCGGGCGCATTGAGGTAACCGGTCAGCACGAAGTTGTGCAGGTCCAGCAGCTCACGCAGCTTGGCGGCAAACCGCTCGGGGTGTTTCAGGTCCTGCACGCGCAGCGCGCGGCGCGCGATCTTGTCTTCATAAGCCGGGCCGATGCCGCGGCCGGTGGTGCCGATTTTCACGGTGCCGCCGGTTTCGCGGCGGGTTTCGCGCGCCACGTCGAGCGCCACATGAAAAGGCAGGATCAGCGGGCAGGCTTCGCTGATGCGCAGGCGCGAACGCACCTCGACACCGGCTTTTTCCAGGCCCTCGATTTCCTCGAACAGCTTGGCTGCCGACAGCACCACACCGTTGCCGATGTAACACTTGACGCCCGGGCGCATGATGCCGCTGGGGATCAGGTGCAGCGCGGTCTTGATGCCGTTGATGACCAGCGTGTGGCCGGCATTGTGGCCGCCCTGGAAACGCACCACGCCCTGCGAGCTTTCGGTCAGCCAGTCGACCAGCTTGCCCTTGCCCTCGTCACCCCACTGGGTACCCACGACCACCACGTTGCGGCCGGCGGATGCGGCAGTTGTCTTTGTCATCTTCGTTTACTCGTTAAGAATGGATGGGAAATGCAGGCGCGGCATTCACGCCGGCGCTTTGGCCAGCAGCCGGACCTGCCACTGGCCGGCCAGGCTGACCAGCTCGCGGTCGCAATCGAATTCGTCGACTTCGTGTTCGTGGCCGGGCAGCACGCAGGCGACGGTTTCGCCGCCGGCGCGCAGTCTGGCAATCGCCGCGCGCAGGCCGGCATCCTCGCCCCAGGGCGCACGAATGGCGGGGCGCAGGGGTTTGGGCAGCAACACGCTGACCAGCTCTTTCAGGTCCAGGCTGAAGCCGGCCGCCGGGCGATTCCGCCCGAACACCGCGCCGACCTCGTCATAACGGCCGCCGCGCACCAGTTCCGCGCCCTGCCCGCCGTCGCGCTGGCCGCGGCCGTAGATGGCAAACCGGGTGCCGCTGTAATAGGCATAACCGCGCAGGTCGGCCAGGTCGAAGGCGATGCGCACCGGGCCGGCCAACGCCTGCACGTGGGTGGCCAGCCATTTCAGGTTGTGCAGCGCCTTCAGCGCTTCGGGCACCGCCCTGAAGGCTGTTTCGGCCTCGGCCAGCACCTGGTCGTCGCCATACAGCTGCAGCAGCGTCAGCAGGCCCTCGCGTGCCGCCGCTGGCAGCTCGCCATTGAGGCTGGCCATCAGGCTGGACAGCTCACTGGCATCCTTGACCGCCAGCGCGGCGTGGATGCGCGCCAGCATGGACGGACTGACCTTGGCACCGGCCAGCAGGCTGCTGACGATGCGTACATCGGCCATGTCGACCGACAGTTCGGTGACACCGGCAGCCGTCAGGCCCTCGAGCGCCAGCAACTGCGCTTCGAGGTCGGCCTCGAGGCCGGCGTGGCCATAGATCTCGGCGCCGAACTGCAGCGGCTCGCGCGTGGCGTGCGGGCGGTCGGCGCGGGTGTGCAGCACCGGTCCGCAGTAACACAGGCGGGCCACGCCCTGCCGATTGAGCAAATGGGCGTCGATGCGCGCCACCTGCGGCGTGGTGTCGGCACGCAGGCCCAGCGTGCGCCCCGAGAGCTGGTCCACCAGCTTGAAGGTCTGCAGGTCCAGCGCTTCACCGGTGCCGGTGAGCAGGGATTCCAGGTGTTCGAGCAGCGGCGGCTGCACCAGCTCGTAGCCGTAGCTGCGCGCCGTGTCGAGAAACAAACGGCGCAGCTCCTCGATGTGACGCGCCTCGGAGGGCAGGACATCGGCAATTTGATCCGGCAATTGCCATGATGACGACCAGGCGGGCATGTATTTATCGTGCGCTGTTAAAAACAGGATTTTACCGGGCTTGGGACCGGTTTTCGGCCACGCGGTGGCCGGATGCATGATGCGGCCCGAAATAGCCGGGCATGAACCGGAGGCGCTAGAGCAGAAACGCCATCCAGACGCCGCCTGCGATGATGCTGCACAGCCCGAAAAAACGGATCTGCCCGTTGCTCAGGCTGAGGATCTGCTCGAACATGCGGCGCCAGCCGCCCGGCGAGACAAAGGGAAACAGGCCCTCCAGGACAAGCAGGCAGGCCAGCGCGAGCCAGAGCGTGCCGCTGTCCAAGAGACTTACTTTTTCGGCGCCGCGCCTGCGCCGGAACCGCGCATGGCCTTGAAGAAATCAGACGAGGGGTCGACCACCATCACGTCGCTTTTCTTGGCGAAGCTGGCCTTGTAGGCATCCAGGCTGCGGTAGAACTGCGCGAACTGCGGGTCGCGGCCAAAGGCCTCGTTGTAGATAGACGCGGCCTGGCCGTCGCCCTCACCCTTGGTTTTCTGGGCATCACGGTAGGCATTGGCGATCGTGATCTCGCGCTGGCGGTCGGCATCGGCGCGTATCTTCTCGCCTTCGGCAGCACCGGTGGAACGCAGTTCGTTGGCCACGCGCTTGCGCTCGGCTTCCATGCGGCGGTAGACCGACTCGGTGATGGCTTCCACGTAGTCCACCCGCGTGATGCGCACATCGACCACATCCACGCCCCAAGGCTTGGCGCCGCGCACCACCTGCAGCACCTCGGACTTGACGTCGGCCATCAGCGCCTCGCGCTTGAGCGACAGCAGGTCCTTCACGGTGCGTTTGTTGATCTCTTCCTGGAAGGCATTGCGCACCACACGGTTGAGCTGGTTGGCCCCTGCCCGCTCGTCGAGCCCGACGTTGCGGATGTATTCCGACGGATCCGTGATGCGCCAGCGCACATACCAGTCGATCACGACACGCTGCTTCTCGGCGGTCAGCATCGGCTCGGCATCGGTGCTGTCCAGCGTCAGCAGGCGTTTGTCGATGTACGAGACATTCTGGAACGGCGGCGGCAGCTTGAAGTTCAAGCCCGGCTCGGTGATGACTTCCTTGATCTGTCCGAGCGCGTAGATCACGCCGAACTGGCGTTGATCGACCACAAACAGCATGGAGCTTGCCAGTGCAAGCAGCACCAGCAGCGAGGAGGCAATAAATCCGACTCTGTTCACGATTTTTTCCTCTTAGCGGGTTTCGCGTTCACGGGTGCGTGCTGCATCCCGGACGCGTGAATCAACGGTGCTGGCCGGCACGCCCGGCACCAGCGGCGCGCTGGCGGTGCCCGGCAGCGCGGCGACATCGGGGCTGGCGGCGGTGCCGTTCAGCGCCGACTGCTGCATGATCTTGTCGAGCGGCAGGTACAGCAGGTTGGAGCCCTGCTTGGACTCGACCAGCACCTTGGTCACGTTGCTGTACACCTGCTGCATGGCGTCGGTGTACATGCGGTCGCGGGTCACCTGCGGCGCCTTCTGGTACTCGGTCAGCACCGAGCGGAAGCGCTGTGCATCACCCTGAGCCTGGGCCACGATGCGGGCCTTGTAGGCCTCGGACTCTTCCTTGAGGCGGGAGGCGGAACCCACGGCACGCGGGATCACGTCATTGGCATAGGCTTCGGCTTCGTTCTTGGCGCGCTCGCGCTCCTGGCCGGCCTTGAGCACGTCGTCGAAGGAGGCCTGCACCTGCTCGGGCGGCCGCACACCGCTTTGCTGCAGGTTGATACCGACCACTTCCACGCCGACCTTGTAGCGGTCCAGGATGGTCTGCATCAGCACCCGCACGCGTGGCCCGATTTGGTCGCGCTCCTCGGCCAGGGCCGAGTCCATCTTCATCTTGCCGACCACCTCGAGCACCGCGGTCTCGGCGGCCTGCACCACGGCGCCCGCCGGGTCCTTGCTTTCGAACAGGTAGGCGCGCGCATCGCTCAGGCGGTACTGGACGGCAAACTTGATCTCGACGATGTTTTCGTCCTCGGTCAGCATCGCCGATTCGCGCAGGCCGGTGGCCTTGATGATGGTGTCGCGCCCCACGTCCACCGAGCGGATCTGCGTGACCACCACCATCTCGTGGCGCTGGATCGGATAAGGCAGGCGCCAGTTGAAGCCTGCGCCGACGGTCGATTTGTACTTGCCGAACTGGGTGATGACGGCCTGCTGGCCCTCTTGCACGATGAAAAAGCCGGTGCCCAGCCAGATCAGCACCGCCACCGCGGCAATCAGGCCTACGCCGATGCCGGCGCTTTTCATGTCGGGCTGGAAGCTGCCGGGGCCGCCATTGCCGCCCCCGCCGCCGGTACCGCGCGCACGCTGGCCGGGTTTGTTGCCGCCAAACAGGCCGCCGAGTTTGCGGTTGAAGTCCCGCCAGAGTTCATCCAGATCCGGAGGACCCTGGTTCGGGCCCTGGCCTTGCGGCGGCTGACGGTTGGGCGCCGGCGGCCTGGCCGGCGGCGGCTCGGTCGGCCCGGTTTCCGGCTTGCTGTCGTCCCCGGCAGCCTTGTTGTCGTCGTCGCGGCCCCAGCGGGGATCGTTCAGGTTGAACATGCCCCGGATCCGTTGCCCCAGTCGGGCTGGAAGGGTTGTCAGCGTCTGTAGCGCAGGGTTCAGGTTCATGGGATCAGGCTCATTTTTTTTCAATACTCCGACATTGTGCCCAATCAGGCGACAGCCTCACTGATTTGGGGGGTATCTTCTTCAGGCGGCAACGCTGCATGACGGGCCAGCAACTCGCGAAGCAAAGGCAGGCCCTCGCCGCTCTGCGCACTGACAAACACACGCTCGACGCGTCTACCCGTGTCGGAAAACGCATCCTTGACCTCGAAGCTGTCACTCAGTTGCAGTGGCCAGCGTGACTTTTCAAGGGCATCGAGCTTGTTGAACACCAGAATCTGCGGCACATCGGCCGCGCCGATTTCTGCCAGCACGCGTTGCACCTGCTCGATCTGCTCCAGGTGGTCCGGATTGGCGCCATCGACCACGTGGATCAGCAGGTCGGCATCGGCCGCCTCCTGCAGGGTGGCGGCGAAGGCGTCGATCAGCCCGTGCGGCAGGTCGCGGATGAATCCCACGGTATCGGACAGCGACACCGAACGCGCAGCGTCGCCCAGGTAAAGCTGGCGGGTGGTGGTGTCCAGCGTGGCGAACAACTGGTCGGCTGCATAGGCTCGCGCCTTGACCAGCGCGTTGAACAGCGTGGACTTGCCTGCATTGGTGTAACCCACCAGCGACACGGCAAAGGCATTGCGCCGCTCGCGCTGGCGGCGCTGGGTCTGGCGCTGCTTCTTGACCTTGGCGAGGCGCTCCTTGGTGCGCTTGATGGACTCGCCGATCATGCGTTTGTCGAGTTCGATCTGTTTCTCACCCGGTCCGCCGCGCACGCCGGCGCCGCCGGTTTGCCGCTCCAGATGGGACCAGCGCCGGACCAGGCGGGTCGACAGGTATTGCAGCCGCGCCAGTTCCACCTGCAGCTTGCCCTCGTGGCTGCGCGCGCGCTGGCCAAAAATCTCGAGGATCAGCAGGGTCCGGTCGTTGACCGGCAGGCCCAGCACCCGCTCGAGGTTGCGCTGTTGCGCCGGGCTCAGGGACTGGTCGAACAGGATTTCGCTGGCGCCGGTTTCCAGTGCCAGCATCTTGATCTCGTCGGCCTTGCCGCTGCCGATAAACAGCGCGGCGTCGGGCGCGCGGCGCTTGCACACCACGCGCGCAACCGGCTGCAGGCCCGCAGTCTGGGCCAGCAGGCCCAGCTCCTGCAAGCCGGCATCAAAATTGGGCTCGCCCAGATCAACCCCGACCAGGATGGCCAGGGGGGGCGAGGTCGAGGGAGTGTCCAGGGGCCTCAGCTGGCTGGGCTTTCCGGAGCTTCAGCCGCAGCGAAATTGACGGCACGACCGGGAACAATGGTCGAGATGGCGTGTTTGTAAACCATCTGGGTGACGGTGTTGCGCAGCAGCACGACGTATTGATCGAAAGATTCGATCTGGCCCTGCAACTTGATGCCGTTGACGAGGTAAATCGACACCGGCACATGCTCGCGGCGCAAAGTGTTGAGGAACGGGTCCTGCAACAGCTGACCTTTGTTATTGCTCACGATATTTTCCGTGTTCAAGAGTTGATAGAACTTCACCTTACCACACGCCATCGGGCGGTAACGTAGGTTTATGCCGTATCTTTGTCGGCAAAAGGGTTGCTGGACGACTTCATCTGGATGCGCAGCGGCGTGCCGACCAGGTCGAACTCCTTGCGGAAACGTCCTTCGAGGAAGCGCTTGTAGGCGTCGGTCACATGTTCCAGCGAATTGCCGTGGACGATGATGATGGGCGGGTTCATGCCACCCAGGAGGGCATAACGCAGCTTGGGGCGGAACAAGCCGGCCCGCTGCGGGCTCTGGAACTGGACGGCCTCGAGCAGCAGACGCGTCAGCACCGGGGTCGACATCTTGCGGTTGGCCGAGGCATGGGCCTGCACAATCGACTTCCAGACCGGGCCCAGGCCCTGGCGCTTGATCGC